>CAMJNF010000036.1 GCA_946407235.1 uncultured Fibrobacter sp.
TTATTTCAGGCGAACGTGAAACGGTTTTCCGATTACTGGAGAGCCGTTTTTGCGTAGAAATACGCACCCGTCTTCCGGGACTCGAAATAGTCCCGCTCGAAGATGCCGATATGTCAGGCATACTTGCGGTCCTCGACCAGCTTAAAATCGCCGCACGCAACGGCGAGTTTTTGGATGCGGCCCAGCTCGAACGAATGCTTGGTCCCAAGGAAAATCCTTTTTCCGAAGCCATTCCCGAAAGCCCCGTCTTCAGAAACAGGTTCGGCATCAGCGTCTCCGCAAAGACTCCCGCACAAGCCGAACTAGTCAAGGCCGTCGAAACAAACGACATCATTTTTGCCAAAGGTCCCGCGGGTACAGGAAAAACATTCCTTGCCGTAACGCTTGCCGTTGCAAGCCTCGAACGCGGCGAAGCCGAACGCATCTGCCTAGTCCGCCCCGCCGTCGAAGCAGGCGAATCGCTAGGATTCTTGCCCGGCGACCTCAAGGAAAAAATCGCACCATACCTACGGCCCATCCACGACAGTCTCTCAGAGCTATTGTCTACGGAAAAATTGCGTCGCTACGAAGAAACAGGCGCCATCGAAGTCGCTCCCCTCGCCTACATGCGCGGTCGCACTTTGAAACGAGCATTCATCATCTTGGACGAAGCGCAAAACACTACAACCGCCCAAATGAAAATGTTCCTCACACGACTTGGTCCCCACAGCAAAGCGATTATTACCGGCGACACAAGCCAAATCGACCTAGCCAAAGGGCAAGTTTCCGGCCTTGAACATGCCATGAAAATCCTCAAAGGAATAAGAGGAATCGCCGAAGTCGAATTTAGCGCCACAGACGTCCTTCGTCATCATTTAGTCAAAGACATTTTGCTAGCTTACGAACAGAACGAGCTTAAAAAATAGAAGAGCATTAAATGAACAAGAAAGAGAAAAAGATTCATCTATTTATCGGCTGGATTATCTTAATCCTGATATCCATTCTCTTGTTCCCGGACAAGAACATCGCGCTCCGTGCCGAACGCCCGCACTTGGGCCAGCTCAGCACGAGAACGATAGTCGCTCCATTCAAGTTCGAAGTCCCCAAGACCGACCAGGAAATTCAGGCCGAAAAGGCACGCGCCGCCGATAAGGTGAACGCCATATTCGAATTCAACGCCGATGAAACAACGCGCCAGCTTCGTGAACTGGAACAGTACCTCAAAAAACTGGAACAGTACGGCAAGATGCAGTATGTCATCAGTTCCAGCAAAGATGACGGCAGTGTTTCGATGCAAGAGAAAGTTCAGGAAACTTCTCGCATTTACGACCAACTCAAGCAGCGCCTCTCCATTACGGCAATCAAGCCTCTCAGCACAAACGCCGTCGCCCGCGATTCCTTGATGTCCGTGTTCTACCAGATGATGCAGAAAGGCGTCTCAAACACGCTCCTTGCCAAAACAGAAACCGAAGTGAACCTGTTCTGCAACAGCTACAACATCAAGCAGATCAAAAACATCATCTACAACAAGCCAAACATTTCACTCATCAAGGACAACGAAGAAAGCACGCTGGAAATCAGCGAAATCCAACCGATGCAGCGCCGTATCGACGAAGCGTTCGGTCAGTTGCAAAGTTCGTTCTCCACTGAGCAAGGTCTGCAGAGCGCCTTCTACGAAGCCCTTTACGTTTTCACAAGTCCGAACGTTTTCTACCTCGAAAAAGAAACCGAAGCCCGCAAGCTCGATGCAAGCAATAAGGTCACGCTCATCAAGGGCATGGTTCCGCGCGGCATGGAAATCGTAGCACAGGGCGCCCCCATCACCAAAGAAATTCTTGAAAAAATTGACGCACTCCAGCTCGCCCAGCAGAACGAAGAAAACTCAAAGATGCTTACGGCACCATACGGTAACGTGCTCGTCTTTGTCATCATCATCACGCTACTCATCATGTTCTGCCTCTATATGCCGACGCGCACCATGTTCAAGACTCCGCGCCAGCTATGGAGTTTCACGTTCCTCATAGTTTTGCAGTTCCTCGCCTTCTGGATCGTCCACAACCTTTCAGGAACACTCAACAGGCCTGACAGCATCCTCCCCGATGCCATCGATTTCATGTGGCTGTACCCGATTACATTTACGCCGGTGATAGCGGTCGTGCTCTATGACGCGCGCATGGGACTTACCTTTGCCACGTTCTCCGCAGTCTTTTACGGCATTTTGAACGGCTACGATCTCGCGGCAACGCTTACAAGCTTGGTCGTAAATATCGCCGTCATAGCCCCGCTATTCCGCATGCGCTACCGCGTCCAGTTCGCCTGGAGTATGATAGCAGGTGTCGTTGCAGCAGCAGCTTCTGTAAGCATCATGCTCCTGCTCCGCAACAGATTCAACTTCACGACATTCTACCAGACACTCATAGCCGCAAGCGCAAACATTATTGTATTTACCGCCGTTGCATCAGTGCTCTTGATTCACGTTGTCGAGAAGGTATTCAGCATTACAACCGTCCTTACGCTCATGGAAATGTCGGACTTCAACAGGCCCGCGCTCAAGCGTATCTCGGAACTTGCACCGGGCACATTCCACCACAGCATCCAGGTTTCAAACCTCGCCGAAGGTGTTGCCGAAAGCATCGGAGCCAATTCACTCCTTGTCCGCGTGATGGCGCTTTACCACGATTTAGGCAAGACCATGCGACCGGAATACTTCACGGAAAACCAGAAGCAAGGCGTAAACCCGCACAACAATCTCGATCCGTACCAATCCGTCAAGATTTTGACTGGGCACGTTTCACAAGGCATGCTGCTCGCCAAGGAATACAAGATTCCTGAACTGGTCGCTACAGGCATACAAGAGCACCATGGTACAACGCTCATCAAGTTCTTCCACCACAAGGCAAAAGAGCTCGCCAAGGAAACAGGCAAAGAAGTTAAGGAAGAAGATTTCCGCTACAAGGGACCGCGTCCACAGAGCATGGAAACAGCCATTCTCATGTTGGCAGACGTCATCGAAGCCACAAGCCGCTCCATGGCAGACACATCTTCCGAAGCCCTGGAATCCATGATCCACAAGACAATCTTGGACAAATTTATGGACGGACAGTTCAACGAGAGTAATTTATCCGTAAAAGAACTTTCCAAGCTCGAAGAAGCGTTCCTCCACAGCCTTGACGGAACATACCACACGCGAGTTAAATATCCAGGACAACGCTAATCGATGGTCATTAGTCATTGGTTGTTAGTTCATTAAAGTTGTCATGCCCTGTTCCGGCAGGGCATCTCCTTTTTATAGGAGAAAAACAAAAAAAATCACTTTTTTTGCACATGTCCCTTGACACTTAAATTAAATCTTTTTATATTTGGGTCGTTCGGTTGAAAGACCTGAACAAACAAAAACAAACCACTGGGGTGGTAGCTCAATTTTGGTTAGAGCACCGGCCTGTCACGCCGGAGGTTGCGAGTTCAAGCCTCGTCTATCCCGCGAAAAAGACCTCTCACATCGAGAGGTCTTTTCGTTTGTTTTGCGATAGCGAAACAAACGAAAACCGCGCTTCTCAAAGACGCCGGCAAACCAAGCAAACACGTTGTTCAGAATATGCTAAATTCATCCTTAAAAAAAAATTCATTTTTTTTCAAAAAAACGCACATTTTCGGTTGACAAGAACCTGAATATTTGTATATTTGGCACGTAATCTTGAGGTTGTAGAAAATGTTAAAGAAAAAGAATTTTGTTCTTATAGCTGTTGGCATTTTACTACTCATCATTGGCTTTATTTGCCTTGCCACCGGCCCCGCAGATAATCCAGTAAGTCTCTCGGTTGCACCGATTATATTGACGATTGCTTACGTTGTGATTATTCCTCTCGGAATTCTCTTTAACGGCAAGGATGAAGACAAGTAATAATTTGGACGATTAGCTCAGCTGGTTCAGAGCGTCTGCCTTACAAGCAGAATGTCAGCGGTTCGAATCCGTTATCGCCCACTACCGAAAATCGGAAACGATTTGGGGTGGTAGCTCAATTTTGGTTAGAGCACCGGCCTGTCACGCCGGAGGTTGCGAGTTCAAGCCTCGTCTATCCCGCGACAAAGCACTTCTCTTTGAGAAGTGCTTTTCGTTTTTTCAGTCCCCCGCACTTGCCCTTACTGTCATCCCGGACTCCGTTCACTTTGACTACTTGCAGCTATGCTGCTTAGTAGTCATGATCCGCGAATGGGGACGGGATCACCATACACAACTCCACGCTAAATAAAGGCGACCCCGGTATAAAACCAGGGTGACAATCGAAGACTCGCAATCTTTTGTCTAAATTTGGAATCCTATAGCGGCATTCACGTCGATTACAAGGCCTTTATCCATCTTGAACCACGAGCCCTTGCGGTCCCCCTCAAAATCGCTGTTCCAAACATAGCCCAAACCGACATCCACAAAAAAAGCAAAGCGCCCCAAAAATCCTTCACCACCGTTCAAGACCTTTTTGAAGCCTCCATTGCACATAAAGCCCCAAAGCCAGCCATCAAAATCACCATCCTTCTCCGTTTCGATATGCAAATGATTTAACAGAAGCCCCGCCTGGAAATATCGCCAGCGCTTGCCGCCAACACCATACAAGCGGAAACTTTCTTGTAATCCAATATCGTAAATTTTGTAATCATCCTTAGAACGATCTACGCGCACATAATGCGGCATGGAAACAAGTGATATTTTCTCCATCAGTTTCCATTCGACAGTTAAATTAAAAATAGGATAATCACTCCAACCGTTCGGAACGTTGACGCCAGCCCAAAAATGCGAATAAGGCAAAATAAAATTAAACGGATGGATGTACACGGTCAACGTAGAATCAGCGATCGACGAATCGTCATTCGTCTCTGATTTTGAGTCTTGTGTTTTGACAGGAACCGCAACTTCATTTTCACCCGAGGAAACGCCGTCCTTAACAACCGCTTCAGACTTTATCGCTTTTTCGTTATTCGGTTTCAATTGCGTTTTAGCAGGTTTCGCCACACAAAATACAGACAAAGCAAGCAATATAAGGACAACGCGTTTCATGCCAATAAATCTAGTTATTTTTCCTCCGTTCATCACCGACCCAACGCGTCACATGCACTCCATTCCACCCAATTGAATTGTGCTTAAAGCCACGAGCATACGAAATGCCATAACGGCCCACACCAAAAGAAAGCTGGATTGCAACGGCAAAATCCGGGAATCGGTACGAAGTGTTCAATTCCATAAATTTCCAATGGAAACTCGCCCCCACATAGAGATAATCAAAATCGCTTTCCGCAAAAGCCTTGATAGCATCATCCGAAAGCCAATGAACCCCAACAATGGGCGAAAGGCCGTTGTCTAAAAATCCGCATAGCATTCCGGCCAAATGAATTTCATGCCATTTATAATCAATCGCCAACTTGATTCGGTGTCGCGCCCAATGCGCCTTCCCCGGAACCCATTCCATATCGAGAGCATAGCTCGCTCCAGGCACAAAACGCCACAACCGATGCGCATACGCCACTTCAGAATAAACATTCCGATAAAGTGAATCCATCGATTGGTAAGCAATAAACGCCCCCACGCGATAAGAGTCATTCCCAAATTCAAGCGATAAATTCCACGACAATTCATCTACATCATCCATCCAATAATACGAAACGCCATACGAAGGATCTGCATAACGCGCTGGAGACGAACTATAACCTCCAAGCCCAACAGGCGACAGCCCACCTGCCAAAAGAGACGCAAACGAGGCATGCCCTTCTGCGGCAAAGCAAGGAGCAACGTTCACAAACGCAACAAGAACCCCAATAATGCTCCATACGGCATACAAAAGCTTTGCGCAACTACAACGACTTTTTTCAAGACATAGCCAACACGGCTTACGGGCGAACAAGAATACCGACCACATCCTCATAGTCTCCTACAGACAAAGAAATAAAACCAACGCCAATTCCCAAATATTCTTGAACAGGAATTTTCAACCATTCATTTGACATTGCCGATGCTACGGTTTTCCATACATGCCGCCCCGCCGAATCCAAAAGCGAAAGCACCACTTCATACTCTGATTCGATACGCACGCGAAAAGCGGCTCCCTTTTTCGAAACAACTCGCGATGAAAGTTTATACGAAAAAGGGGCCGGATTCACGGAGTGAATCCGGGACGAAACCTTCGTCGAGCCGCTCAAAGCACCTCCGACCGCACTCTTTTGCTGATATCCGGGCGTAAAATCACGGCGGCCAGTCAACGGATTGAATCCAGCTGGACATGCAACAGTCCCCTTATTCCAATAAACGCTGTCCACAACCTCATTACCATAGCACAAGCGAAGCGAACCCTCAACGTTATTCAAGAAACCTAACGCCACATGAGCCAAGCGTACGTCAGGAATTCCTAGCGCAGCTCGCAGCGATGCAGTATCCTTGCTCACAAGCATTGTTTGGTAAGGCCGGATGGAATCCCCAACCTTGCCCAATGATCCGCCGCGATCGCAAAAATGGAACGCCTCTAGCGGCAACGAAATTCCACTCGCATTGTAAATTTCAACCCATTCTGGCATAGGCTCTTCCGGACAATGATGCACCTCCGTCACACGCAACAAAGACCTTCCATCTTCCCAAAAGCCCGCAAGTAAAAGCGAATCCGGTTCACTATTTTTCGAAACAGATTTTTCATCGACGTTTGTCCATTCATCCGAAGTTCCAACACGCCGAATAACTTTTCCAGACTTAGGACGCGGAAGATTTACAGAATCCATGCACGATCCGGCCCAAAGTTTCCAAGCGGACTCCCTAGAATTCGGGAGCGAGACCTTCCCTAGCGAGCCACACGCCGCATTTTCGGAGAACTCGCCATTCGAACAGCGCAAAATATCATGCACAAGCACGAACCGCTCCTTATCGGGCCAGGCAAATGCAAGAACTGTTTTCGATTCAAACTGCACAAAAAGCGATTCCGCCCGAAATTCATCCAATCGAATTTCAACGTACTCCCCTTCTTGGTCAGAAACATCTTTCGGATCAGGGAAGAATTCAATAAACTGCGGACACGAATATGCCCACGAAGCAAAAGCCAAGCCACAAGCTAATGCGGCCGGCAAGATACGATTATTTTTCACAACACCCTCCCCAGGGTGCCCCACACAGCGCAAAGACGCTAGCGAGATTTAGTCGACTTCATAGTCGTTAGGGAGAATATAAGGAAGAGGGTTCACCGGGACACCGTTTTTCCAAACCTCATAATGGAGGTGCGGACCGACGGAACGTCCAGTATTGCCCATATAGCCAAGAATTTGATAACGATGTACAAACTGTCCCGGAGTCACAGCCGACATCTGCATATGCCCATAACGGGTCTTGAGGCCGTTGCCATGATTCAGGACTACAAAATTCCCAAAAGAGGAACTCAACTGGGAAATTTCAACAACTCCATCAGCAGGAGCATAAATCGGAGTCCAGCGGTCATTACCAATATCGATACCCTGATGCATCTTTCCTTTTTCACCCGTCACAGGATGAATTCGCGGACCAAAAGCAGACGCATAACGACCTGTCGTAGGTGAAATAGACGGAATGTAGCGCAACACCGAGCGACTCTGGTCAATGTATTTGGTCAAAGAGTTGAAAGATTCTTCGTTGTTCTGGATTTGTCCAAAAATACGCCACACATCTTCATGCATCACGGCAGTACGTTCAAACACAGGCGAACTTTTGCGCAAAAGCTGTACTTGCGGTTCGATATGACCACCCGTCGAAAGCTTGCGGGATGCTTCATCCGGCAGTGGCAGTCCAAGCTTTGCATGGAGCATTTTTTCGGCTTTGAAGAAATCCCTAGACGTGCTGGAAATGTAATCCACCGTACTCTGGATTTGCGAAAGCTCTTTGTTCAATTTTTGGCGGCTCGCAAAAGCATGCTTCAAGACTCCGTCATAAACGGAAGTCGAAAGCACTTGTACGAGAAAAAGGATGAATCCGATAACGACAACGATTCGAGCGAAAAGCGAACCTTTGACAACAAACGAAGGCACCTTCACGGTCAAAGCCCGCGACGATTTCTGGAAATGTATGGACGCCCTAACAAAATTCATCAAAGGATAATGTAAATAATTGGCACGAAAATTTCAAAGGGTTTATCCCTATTTTTTTATTACAATGCCCTAAATCACACAATTTCCTTGTAATATATTTGTAGATTGGTCATTTTTTACATAATCCTACAAAAGACAACCATTTAGATAGGATTGTCCAAATCGATAAACTTCGACGGAATACTCAGTTCGGCCTGAATTTTTTCGGCCAAAGCGCTCACGCCGAAAACCTCCGTTCTGTGGTGTCCGCACGAGACTAAGTTCACGTTATTTTCTTCACAAAATATCGGTATATCTTCCTTAAGACTACCTGTAACGTAAGCATCGCAGTTCATCGTCATGGCTTCCTTAATTGCCGAAGCGCTGCAACTCCCGCTGCATATGGCAACACGCCTAATTTCTTCGGAACCATAGAAGAACTTGTTCTGCACACCATGCGGGAACGCAGCATTCAAGCAATCCAGGAATTCTTCTCGCGTTGCAGCGGTATTCCATTCGGCAATCACGCCGATAGGCCTCATGCCTTCGTAAGCAAATTCGTGAACAGGATTCAAGCCAAGATTCTTGGCAATCACTGCGTTGTTTCCAATTTCACGATGACCGTCAAGCGGTAAATGAAAACCGAATACAGAAATTCCGTTATTCATTAGCTTACGGAGACGCATTGCAAACTTCCCTACAGGAAGCCTGTTTTCATTCTTCCAAAATCCATTCGGATGATGAACGATAATGCAGTCCGCCTTTTCTTCAATGGCGGCATCAATCAACTTATCACGGAGGCTCACCCCCGTCACAATTCTTGTAACCTTGTCATTCGCTTCAACACAAAGACCGTTTACACAATAATCATTAAAGGATTTTGGATCAAGCAGGTCATCTAGCCATGCGGTAATAAAAGGCAAATCCATATTCTCTCCTTGTTAGTAAAAACATTCCGACTCAGTGCCAGAATTCGCTCTCCACCATCCAACTCGTATAACTAGTAATAAAAAATATAGATACAAAATTTTTATTTACAACTATAAAGTGCGATTTTGGGCATAAAAAGCCCTATTGGATTAAATTATCGTTGCCACAGTCTATGCATTTAATTAAATTTATGCATAGAAAATGAAAATTATTATAGGAGCCCCAAATGGCACATTATCTTTTTACTTCTGAATCTGTTTCTAAAGGTCACCCGGACAAGGTTGCCGACCAGATCTCCGACTCCATCCTCGACGCTTGCCTCGCCCAAGACCCGAATAGCCGTGTTGCTTGCGAAACGCTCGTAAATACCGGTCTCGTCGTTATCTCTGGTGAAATTACCACCAAGGCTGTTGTTGATTTCCAGGAAGTTGCTCGTAACACCATCAAAAACATTGGTTACGTAAACCCGGATCTCCAGTTCGACTACAAGGGCTGTGCTGTGCTCGTCGCTATGGACAAGCAATCTCCGGATATCGCTCAGGGTGTTGACGCCAAGGCTGCTGTCGGTAAGGAAGATGACAAGCAGGGTGCAGGCGACCAGGGTATGATGTTCGGTTATGCCGTGAAGGAAACCAAGGAACTCATGCCGCTCCCGATCAGCCTCGCCCACAAGCTCATGGAAGAAATCCAAAAGCTCCGTGAACAGGGCAAGATCAAGTGGCTCCGCCCGGATGCCAAGTCCCAGGTCACCGTCGAATACGATGAAAACGACAAGCCGGTCCGCGTTGATACCGTCGTCATCTCCACCCAGCACGACGAAAAGGTGAACGGCAAGGAACTCAAGCACTCCGTGATCGAAAAGGAAATCATCGAAAAGCTCATCAAGAAGGTGATTCCGGCCAAGCTCCTCGACAAGAAGACCCGCTACCTCGTGAACCCGACCGGCAAGTTCGTTGTCGGCGGCCCGCACGGCGACTGCGGCCTCACTGGCCGTAAGATCATCGTCGACACCTACGGCGGCATGGGCCGTCATGGTGGTGGCGCATTCAGCGGCAAGGACCCGTCCAAAGTCGACCGCAGCGCAGCATACGCCGCCCGCTATGTCGCTAAGAACATTGTTGCAGCAGGCCTCGCCTACCGTTGCGAAGTCCAGCTCGCCTACGCTATCGGTTACTCCAAGCCCGTGTCCGTGCTCGTGAATACCTTCGGTACCGGCAAGATCGACGACCGCAAGATTGAAGAAATCGTCGCAAAGAACTTCGACCTCTCCCCGGCAGGCATCGAAAAGATGCTCGACCTGAGGAAGCCTGGTTACGTGCAGACCGCCGCCCTCGGCCACTTCGGCCGCACCGGCGAACGCTTCACGTGGGAAAAGACCGACAAGGCCGAAGCTTTGAAGAACGCCGCTCAGATCTAACGCGAGCAAAAAATCCAACAAAGCCTATAACGAAAACGGCGCGCCCTAGATTCCTAGAGCGCGCTATTTTATTACAAATCGTAATTTATCTAAACCTTTTTAATCAAGAGATTCTTTCTTTTTGCGGGGAGAAATCGCAATGAATACGATAACGCTCAACAGCAAAAGGAACGGATAAAACATGTACGGAATCAAGTTAAAAGCGCTCACGTTTGCATCCGGCAAAGCCGTAGAAATAGCAGCAAGCGCCACAAGCATTTGTGCACCATAGGGCAAAATTCCCTGCACAACGCAACTAAAAATATCCAAAAGCGATGCGGTCTTTTTAGGAGAAATTCTATACTCATCCCCCATCTGCTTCGCAATCGGGCCTGCCATCACAATAGCAACCGTATTATTCGCCGTTGCGATATCAAGCGCACTGACCAAGAGACCAACGCCCACTTGCCCGCTACGATGTCCCTTGAAAACCTTGTGGATAAAATCAAGCAAAGCCGCGAAACCGCCGTGAATGCGAATGAGCCCACATAAAGCGCTCACCAACACAGCAACAAGAATCGTTTCGTACATGCCAGAAATACCATTTCCAATATTTTGCAGCAAGCCAATCATATCTAGCGGACCAAATCCAACCATCACAGCAGAAGCAGCAACAATACCCACCAGCAAGACCGTAAAAACATTAATCCCCGTAAGCGCGAGAGCCAAAACAAGAACGTACGGGACAAGTTGAATTAAGTTGTATGTATTTTCAGAAACCGTTTTAGCCTCGGTCGCAAAAGAAATGGCCGTGATAATAGCCACCGCAATAAGCGCCGCAGGCATTGCAATAATAAAGTTCACATGGAACTTGTCCTTCATCTTGCAACCTTGAGTCGATGTTGCAGCAATCGTCGTGTCCGAAATAAAACTCAAGTTGTCGCCAAACATAGCCCCGCCAATAACAGTAGCCACGCAGAAAGGAACGCCAAAACCAGCCATTTGAGCAACTTCAACGGCAATCGGCGATACCACAGCAATAGTCCCTACGGAAGTTCCCATTGCTGTAGATACAAAAGCCGCCACCACAAAAAGCACAACAACAGCAAATTGCGCCGGAATAAAGTCAAGCAGCAAATAAGCCGCCGCCGAAGCACTCGAACGACCGAGAATCCCAGCAAAAATGCCTGCGCAAAGGAAAATGAGAATCATCAAAAAAATGTTGCGGTCACCAAGCGCCCCCGCCATGATGTTCATCTTCTTGTCGAAATTCAACTTGCGATTTTGCAAACACGCCACAAAAATGGCAACCAAAAAAGCGGCCACAATCGGAATGTTGTAGAACCCCATCGGGATCTTGAGGACATACTCAAACGTAATACCAAGTCCCAAATAAAGAACCAGGAATACAGCGACAGGTAAAAGAGCAATCGGGTTACCCTTGATTTTTTCTTCGAAATTTTCGTTTTGCATGAGAGCAAAGATAGAAATTTATCAAAACTTTTCCTTTTACAAGAAAACGCATCCGATTGTGTCGGATGCGCGTCCTGCATTTTCGCAACTCGCAGTTAGCTTCATTAAAAAGCTATTAATCGAGCCTTCAAGCCTTAATCAAGCGTGTGGACCAAGAGACCGTCGCGGAGCTTCGGTTCAAACCACGTGCTCTTCGGCGGCATGATTTCACCAGCGTCGGCAATGCTCATGAGCTGATCGAGCGTGGTCGGATACATTGCAAATGCGCAGGCGCATTCACCGCTATCGACGCGCTTCACCAGTTCGCCGAGACCACGGATGCCACCGACAAAGTCGATGCGCTTGGAAGTACGCGGATCGTCAATGTCAAAAAGCGGCTTCAAGATGAGCTTCTGGAGGAGTGCAACATCGAGGCTGTCGACCGGGCCCAAGTTCTTGAGGAACTTGTCCTTGAACGTGCAAGCATACCACTTGCCACCCATGTAGAAGTTCACCTGGTTCTGTTTAGCCGGGCTCTGCATAGAATCGAGTTCTTCGATGTCGAACACAAGCTTCATTTCTTCCATGAGCTGTTCCGGAGTACGACCGTTCAAGTCCTTCAAGACGCGGTTGTAATCGAGAATCTTGAGCTGGGTGCTCGGGAAGAGGATGGCGAGGTAACGGTTGTATTCTTCGTTGCCCGTGTTGTTCGGATTCTGTTCAGCACGGTAGCTGGCAGCGCGAGCACCAGCAGCACTGCGGTGGTGACCGTCAGCGATGTAGCTCACCGGAATTTCTTCGAAGGACTTGCGAATAGCTTCGATTTCAGCGTCATCGTCGATAATCCAAACCGTGTGGCCGAAACCGTCACCCTTGCTCACGAAGTCGTAAACAGGCTTGCGCTTGGTCACGGCACCGAAAATATCGAACTGGCCGTTGTCGCGGTAAGTGAGGAACACCGGACCCGTGTTGGCATTCGTAGCAAGCACATGGCGCAAGCGATCTTCTTCCTTGTCTGCGCGGGTAAGTTCGTGCTTCTTGATAGTGCCATTGAAATAATCTGCAGCCGGAACGCAGCAAACAAGGCCGTACTGTTCACGACCGTTCATGGTCTGACGATAAACATAAAGGCAAGGCTTCTTGTCGAAGGCGATAACACCGTCTTCAATCATCTTGTCAAGATTTTCACGAGCATGAGCGTAAACCTTCGGATCGTAAGCGTCAACGGAATCCGGAAGTTCAAGTTCGGCACGGGTCACGCGCAAGTAAGAATGCGGGAGTCCTTCAGCCATAGCCTTCGCTTCGGCGCGGTTCATCACGTCGTAAGGGAGCGCAGAGATGGTCTCAGCTTCAGCCGGGTTCACCGGACGCAAAGCCTTGAACGGATAGATGTGCATCATAGGTTTCTTTCCTTTGTGTGCTTCTTTGATTAAAACTTCATCTTCGGCAATCAAGTTATGGATATAACCCGTCTTTGCCGCAATCCATTTTTTCTTTCTGTAACTTACGATGAAATAAGCTAGAAAAAAGAAGATAACTCCGCCAATCGCAGCAACAATTGTGATGCCAATCATGAACGCAAGCAGGTGGTCTGCGGCATCATTCCACAAATGACCGATAACCGTCGTGAAATTTTTGAAGGAAAGCCCCTGAAATTCTTCCAAAAAGTCAAACTTAATCGCTTCGGGATGGACAATCTTGCACCCGAGCATGTAACCCGTCGGATAGAAAAAACCGAACTGAGTCAGCGGGTTTGCCACAAACGACGAAACAATCCCCGGTACCTTAGGAAGGCGGAAAAGCGCACAGAACGCAACTGTCAAAATAATGGCGACACCAATCGTCGGCCAAATGCCAATAAAGACACCCGCCGCGACAGACCACGCCACCTGAATCGCATCTTGCCTGCGAGGGAACATCCTGTTATAGTAGATGCGGCTCAATCGCTTGTATTTGGGTTCTGTCGTCCTTTTTCTTTTTACCATATCACCTCTTAAATAACCGAGCCAAAGATAGTAAATTACAAGGTTAAACGAAAGTGGTAGATATCACAATCGAATGAAGGGACGGTAGGTAGTAGGAAGTAGACAGTAGACAGTAGGAAGTAAGAAAACGTCATTGCACAGAGTGCATGACGGCTGCGGTTATCCAATACGAAAGCAAGCGTTCGTGCTGTATAACCTTGCACGTCATTGCGAGGAACGCAGTGACGAAGCAATCCACCACCAAAGTGTCATCCTGAGCGCTAGCGAAGGATCCAGTAAAGTCTTGTTCTACAAAAGGGGGAAGACTCCCCCTGATTGCAGCCTTGCCCTATTGTCATGCCCGCCACCGAGCGGGCATGACAATAGGGCAAGGCTTCCATCACCCCCTCGAACGGGGCTTCAATCGCCAGCCCCGTAACGCCCCGGCTAGTTTTTTAGGCAACGAACTGAAAAACCGAAGCTCTTGTTGTAGTAACCCAGGGCCGCATAGTTGCTGCAGTAGCCCAAGTCCAAGGCTTTGGCGTAGTTGTAATCTGTCTCAGAAGCACTCCAGAAGCCGGCGAGTTTGCCAATGTCGAAGAAATTGCCATTGTTGATCCTGTCGCCAGCAGGCAGTGCGGAAAAGCCCACGTCATCCGAGCCGTTGCCATCATGAAACCACCCCGTCTGCGACTTGAGAACCTTGAGTGCAGTTGCTTCCCCACCGACTATGGTAAGCAAAGTATCCCACTCTTTTTTTTCCGGTAAATGCCAGCTCGGCGGACAAATGCCTTGCACCGTATCGGGCAGAGTACATTCTTTACCGGAACCACAATCCTGCGGATTGTCGGCATCAGTCGCAAGCTTCACCGAGTCAATCGCCGCCGTCCAAGTATAAAGGCGGCCAGTCACGGCACAATTTTCAGCCTTGTTGGCATAGCACCAATTTTTACCCATCAAGCTCGGAGTTTTGACACTATCGGCATAGTTCAAATTTTCAGCCATCCATATCTGGTCACCGATTTTTACAGTCTTGTAAATTTGACCATCGCGGGAATCCGTCATTGAGTCGTAGGCAATTTCAGGATTCAAACGATCTTCCTTCGGCACATCCCAACTCCAGCCATCACCATTTTTCCCGCTCGATGAAGAACTCTGATTACTAGAAGACGACATCGCCTCGCCCTTAGTGCTGGACGATGATTCAACTTTTGTGCTGCTAGAAGAACTCTGAATCTCTTCAGAATCAGACGTTCCATCGTTGTTTGAAGCGCTAGTACCACTGTCGCCACCACAAGCCACGAGCATAAGCACACTAGAAACAGCCGCAGCTGCCACTCCCCCACGCAAAGACATTTTCCCCCACCACAAATTCTTCAACAACATAAGATTCTCTCAAATAAAGCTTTTTCAAATATAGTTTATTTATGATAGTCTATGGTTTATTCTTCAGACAACGAACCGATAAGGCGTAGTCCTTGTCATTGCTGTCCAGGTACACACTCCAGCTTAAAAAGTACAGATATATGTAGTAGACTTTATCACTAAGACTATCTGAGGCACTCCAAAAGAACGCAAGGCCACCAACATTATAGGAGTAACCATTGCTAAACCGGTAACCAGCAGGCAATGCTGAAAAACCCAAAGCATCCGTACCATAGTAGTCTCCAGTCCCTTGATAGTCGAGCCACCCCGTCTGCGATTTAAGAACCTTTCCAGCCGTCAATTTCCCGCCCACAACAGTAAACAAAGTGTTCCATTCCGTATTCGTTGGCAAATGCCAACCCGGCGGACAAATTCCATATACCGTATCAGGCAAGGCACAGAGCTTGCCGTAACCACAATCCTGCGGGTTTTCCTTATCGGTAGCAAGCTTCACCGAGTCAATTGCCGCCGCCCAAGTATAAAGGCGACCCGTCACAGCACAATTTTCCGTAGTAAAACTATTCGGAGCTCCATAACACCAGCTACGGTCATTGAGGGTTGTGTCATAGTAGTTCAAGTTTTCAGCCATCCACACCTGGTCACCAATTTTCACAGTCTTGTAAATTTGACCATCGCGGGAATCTGTTATGGAGTCGTAGGCAATTTCAGGATTCAAACGAGCTTCCTTCGGCACATCCCAGCTCCAGCCTTCATCTTTTTTTTCGCTCGAAGAGGAACTGTGATTACTAGAAGATGACTTCACCTCGCCCTTACTGCTGGACGACGATTCTGCCTTTAGACTACTAGAAGACGAGCTTAACAATTTACTAGATGACGAAACAGACTTCAAACTCGATGACGAGCTAGATATCAGACTCGAAGAGGAATTCAACAGCTTGCTAGAGGATGAAATAGTCTTTAGGCTCGATGAAGAACTTAATATTTGACTAGAAGAAGAACTCAACTTTTTGCTAGAAGACGAAACCTTCTTCAAACTTGAAGAAGAGCTTATCTTCTGACTTGAGGAGGAACGCTTTTGACTGCTAGAAGAACTCTGAATCTCTTCGGAATCCGATGTTCCATAGCCACTTGAAACGCTAGTACCACTGTCACCACCGCAGGCCGCAAGCACAAGCATACCAGAAACAGCAGCAGCAGCCACGCACCCACGCAAAGACATCTTTTCACACCACAAATTCTTCAACAACATAAAATTCTCTCAAATAAAGCTTTTTCAAATATAGCTTTTATTAGTGATTAGTAAACAGTGGTTAGTAGGCAGTAAACAGTAATAGTTAGGCGGCTTTGCCGCGATTATAAAATCTTCCTACTTCCTACCGACTACTTCCTACTGTTCCCTACCCACAAATCTCTATTCACATTTTCTAAATTTCATCCCATGAAACACTTGATTTCGAAAGAAGGCTTTGAAAAATTCAAGGCAGAATGGGAACATCTCAAATATGTTGAACGCCCGGCAATGATCAACCAGGTGCAAGCAGCAGCAGCTGAAGGCGACCGCAGCGAGAATGCCGCCTATACTTACGGACGCATGCGCGTACGTGAAATTGACCGCCGCCTGCGTGAACTCGACCGCATTCTGGATGGCGCACAGATTGTCGAAAACGCCGCTACCAAGGACGGCTCCATCCGCTTCGGCGCCACCGTCAAAATGATTGACAAGAAGACCAAACGCGAAAAGGTTTACAGTATCGTCGGTGACAAGGAAATCGATCCGCTCCAGGGACGCATCAGCATGAAATCCCCCATCGGTGAAGCCTTGCAAGGCAAAAAAGCAGGCGACACCGTCGAAGTCCAAGCCCCCCGCGGGAAAATCACGTACGAGATTCTGGAAGTGACGTACTAGGCATGAGCTATGAGGTATAATCAGACGAAAGAACGCCGCATTGCGGCTACAGACGAAAGACGAGAGAATAACAATGGTGCTTCGCACGGATTCAAAAAAATCTGACGTTTCTCGTTTCTAGTCTAATGAACCACCCCTATTACCGAACCACTTCTCTCGTCTTTCGTCTCTCGTCTATCCCCTAACCCACCATGTTCATCGATACTCATTGTCACATTGACTCTTACGAGCGCCATGCGGGCGAATCGTTCGACGCCCTTCTTGAACGTTTCCGCACATCAAGTTTCGCAAGCGAACGCAGCTCCGCCAAAGAAAAGGCGGCTGCCTCCAAAATAGCTCAGCCAGAAGCATTCATCCATGTCGCCTGCGACCCAGCCGACTTCGACCGCGCCCGCGAACTCAGCGAAAAGTATCCGTTCGTCTACACCGCTTACGGCATCCATCCCGAATACGTCGAAACAGAGACTACCGAAGACGAAGCTCGCATGATGGAATTTTTGAAGCACCCCAAATGTGTTGCCTGCGGAGAATTCGGCCTCGATTACCATTACGGTGCCGAAACAAAAGCCGCCCAAGTCAAACTCTTTGAACGCCATTTGCAACTCGGCATCGAAAGCGGAAAGCCTCTCGTACTCCATCTCCGCGAAGCCGATGACGACGCCCTCGCCGTGCTCCGCACCGCGAGTCTCCACAAACGCAACATTCACGTACATTGCTTTACCGGCACGCCAGAATTCGTCGAGCAACTTCTTGCGCTCGATGCCAACATTTTTGTCGGATTCACGGGAATCGTCACATTCAACAACGCGCAAAACGTCCGAGATGCAGCAGCGCTCGTACCGCTCGACCAGATGCTTTTGGAGACCGACGCCCCTTACATGGCGCCCGTCCCCTTCCGCGGAAAGCCCTGCCACTCCGGCTACATCCCGTTTATCGCCGACAAACTCGCCGAAATAAAAAACGTGACGGTAGAAGAACTCTACCATCACTGTCGCGAAAACACAAGAACGTGTTACGGAATTTAAACTTTAACAAAGTTCTGTTCCGTTTCGAAAGAGGATCCCCGAGCCGAAGCTTTATAATGTTCCTGCATATACTCTAGCGCCATATCCGTATTGAGCGGCTTGCTAAAATAGAATCCCTGAATCAAGTGGCAACCTTCACGATAAAGGAAGTCCAACTGTTCCTTGGTTTCGACACCTTCTGCAATGAGATCCAAGTTCAAGGACTTCGCAATGCCAATCACCATACGGGCAAACGAAGCATCTTCTTCGTTATCGGCCACGTGATCCACAAAATACTTGTCCATCTTGAGTGTATGCACCGGATAACGCTTCAAGTACGAAAGCGAGCTGTACCCCGTACCGAAGTCATCAATCGAAATTTGAATGCCCATATTCGAAAGCGCACGCATAATTTCAATCGTCTTGTCCGCTTCGCACATTGCCGTGTATTCAGTAATTTCAAGCTTCAAGTTACGCGGATTTAAATTCGTTTCAGCAAGTACGCGACGAACATCATCGACCATAGAATCCATCGAGAACTGCTTTGCCGAGAAATTCACCGCAACTTGAATATCCTTGAACCCCATGTCCACCCATTGCTTTGTTTGGCGACATGCCATGCGCAAAATGAGTGCACCCATAGGCACAATAAGTCCTGTTTCTTCTGCAATCGGAATGAATTCTGCCGGAGAAATAATACCGCGTTCCGACTGATTCCAGCGCACTAAAGCTTCAAAGCCCACAATTCTGTTGTTTGCCTGAATATCGACAATAGGCTGGTACATGAGAACAAATTCCTGAGCCTGAATAGCCCTGCGAATTTCGAATTCGAGCTTGTAAAGCTTCATCGCCTTTTCTCGAATACCACCGCTAAAGAACTGAATACCGCCGTGATTAATGCCCTTCTTCATATCGCGAAGGCTCGCGTTGGCATTGGCAAGAATATCCTCAACGCAATCGACATCCTGATTTACGACAATAGACATCGAAACGCTGATGTACAAGTCCTTTCCTTCCAAAGAAATCGGAGACTTTACTTTATTATGAATATTACGAACAAGCGGAATAAGATCATCATTCGGATCACGACTCTGGATATTATGCAAAATCACAGCAAACACGTCGGGTCCAATACGAGCTACGCAATCATCCGGACGAGCAATCGATTTTAAGCGGTCTGCAATCGTACGGAGAACGTTATCCCCGATGTTGATGGAGTACGAAGCATTGATGGCACCAAAGCTATCGATATCCAAAAGAGCAACCGCAAAAACATAATCCGGGCGCTTTGCAGCGATATCCACATCAGTCTTCAACTTTTCAAGGAAATATTTGCGGTTATAAACACCCGTAAGCGCATCTTGATAAACGTAATTGTAGCGTTCACGTTCTGCAGACTTACGATCAATCGTTTCGGTCAAAGAACCAATTACACGGATTGGACGACCCAAATCATTGCTCTGGACGCGACCGCTAATCACAAGCTTTGCGTTTTTCTTGGAAGCATCAAGCAACGTCAGGTTACAAGAGAACGTGCCAGTCGTCTGCAATGCGATATTGAGCTGTTCGCGGAAAGCATTCCAATCGCTTTCAATCACGCGCTTCTTTAGCGGTTCAAAAGAATCTTCAAGACTGGACGATTCAGCAGCAAGCAACTTGGCGATGCGATTCGACCAGTAAACCTTCCCCGACGCGACATCGAACGTCCAAAAACCATCCGATGACACATCAATCATCATCTGGAACATTTCATCTTTTTCAAGAAGATCTTTTTTTAAATCGCGGATCGGTTCCACAACTTTCGGTTCTGGAATTTCTACATCATTGCGGATTTTTCGGCCATCCACAGGGAACTTGTAGATTAGGGCAACATATGCCAAAAAAACAATCGCCAAGAAATATGGTATAAAATTATAGACGTGTTCTGTAAAGTTCAGAATATCTGGAACAGATTCTGCAAAAAAGAAACACGCTAATAAAAGCGCAAAGCGCAACACCACATGTTCATCGAATAATCTCATGTCAACCCAATCTTTTATTTACACCTAAAATAAGCAGAATATTTCAAAATGGACCATTGTGAAAGCATTTAGTAATGATTTCTTTACTCCAATTTCTAGTATTCCAGCTTGGAATAGGTTTAATGTTAATTTTTATAACACTTAATAACAAAAACAAAGAATCCTCGTACACCATCATCAGAGAATATAGCATAAAAAAATCGGAAAAAGTGAAAAACAAAAAAAATGATTGATAAAAGATGAGCTAAATCATATAAATTAACTATTTATCAACAGAAAATACAGCAACGGCGCGGATTCGTGACTTGGATCACGCAAAAAATTCTAAAAAAATTTGCAAAAAGCACCGCCAAAAGAGAAAGAAAATCTTCTCATTTTTCTGATTTTAGACCATCATTTTTGATAACCAGCAAAGCAAATTATGCCATTTTCCTACAGCAAAAAACATCACCGAAACATCGAACAACGTAAATTACTGTTATCATTGCAATCTTTTTTATGTAAATTTTTTTCACATTTAACACCAGCTTCAGCCAACTAACGAGAAAAAAAGTCCACAGTTTTCGCAGAACGTTGCCCGTCCTATATATGGCGACATCATGGCGATTCCGATCGCCATCTACAAGCAAAAAAAAGTCTACAGCTTCATTATTAGACGAATGAACGGCCTTCGGGCCTACAGACGAAAAAAAGCCTCGTATCAACGAGGCGTGGCCGCGAGAGAATCCGCCTACCTGCATATTTCATTCAGATTCCAGCGGATTCGGTCTCATGTTCCGGAAGGCGAAGCCTTCCCTAGTCTAAAAGCGAGGACTTACGTTAAGTAAGCCCGTGCAATCCGTGAACCACAAAAAAGAACGGCTGGCATTAACCAGTCGTCCTTTAAAGTCCCATGCATTTAGCATTTGGAAAAGGTAGGTCTTAGGGAGGGCGGAGCCTTCCCTAGTCTAAAGCGATGCCTTGCGTTAAGCAAGGCATTGCATTAAACAGCACCCTGCCACTTCATGGCGTCGGCAACCTTGAGGAAGCCAGCGATGTTTGCACCCATGACGAGGTTGCCCTTCTGGCCGTACTTGACAGCGGCAG
>CAMJNF010000037.1 GCA_946407235.1 uncultured Fibrobacter sp.
ATGCTGTCGCGGTAGGCCTTGTCCTGCTTGAGGAAGAGCGCCGGGCTGATCATGGAGACCACGCGAACGGCCTTGCCTTCAGCACGGAGGAGTTCAGCAGCCTGGTGTTCAAGGAGAACGTCACTGCCGTTTGCAACCAAAGTAAGTTCCGGTTTCTTGCCTGCGGCAGTGTTGTCACTGACAATGTAAGCACCCTTGCGGCAAGCCTTGGCAGCTTCGTAGCGGTTGTCACCCGGGAGTGTGTTCACGACCTGGCGAGTGAGGATGAGAGCCGTCGGGCTGTCGTTGTTTTCAAAAGCCATTTCCCATGCGGCGAGAGTTTCGTAAGCGTCAGCCGGGCGGAGCACGAGCATTTCGGCCTTGCCGTTTGCCTTGGTGAGGCTTTCGAGCAAGCGAATCTGCGTTTCATGTTCAATCGGCTGGTGCGTCGGGCCGTCTTCGCCCACTCGGAAGCTGTCGTGCGTAAACACATACTTGACCGGGAGACCCATGAGAGCGGCCATACGGATTGCCGGCTTCATGAAATCACTAAACACGAAGAACGTTGCGCAAATCGGATAGAGACCGCCGTGGAGAGCGATACCGTTTGCAATGGCGCCCATCGTGAGTTCTGCAACGCCGACCTGGACAAAAGCACCCTTGAAGTCGTTAGCGCGGAAGATGCCCGTCTTGTCGAGGAATGCCTGAGTGTTGTCGGAGTTCGAAAGGTCTGCAGAGCTGCAGATGATGTTGTGATAATTTTCGGCGAGGTAGCCAAGAACTGTACCGCTCGTGACGCGAGTTGCAACGCCTTCCTTGATATTGAGCTTGGAGAGGTCGATCTTGAGACCCTTGCCCGAGAGCCATTCGTTGAGCGTTGCGGACTTTTCGGCGTTAGCCTTGTCCCAAGCAGCCTTGGCCTTCTTCCATTCAGCAACTTCCTTGCGGAGTTCGTTAGCGCGGGCTTCAAAGCCTGCCTTCACGTCATCAAAGACCTGGAACGGATCGTCCGGATTGCCACCGAGATTCTTGACCGTAGCAGAGGTAGAAGCACCGGCAGCATTGAGCGGCTGGCCGTGCGTAGAGACAGCACCTTCGTAGCTCTTGCCGTCTTCGGCGATTGCGCCCTTAGCCATCGTGGTGTGGCCATAAACGAGCACCGGCTTTTCAGTTTCGGCCCAAGCGGCCTTGAAAGCCTTGCGAAGTTCAGCAATGTTGGAACCATCGCATTCGATGACGCGGAAGCCCCAAGATTCGTACTGCTTCACAAAGTCGTGGTCCATCACGTCTTCGGTCTTGCAGCTGAGCTGGACCTGGTTTGCATCGTAGAAGAAAATGAGGTTCGAAAGTTTGAGGTGACCTGCAATGCGGCCCACGCCGTATGCGATTTCTTCTTCGAGACCACCGTCAGAAACAAGGCAGACCGTCTTGTGTTCGAGGATAGAACCAAAGCGTTCGACCATGAAGCGTTCGGCGATAGCGCCACCGAGAGCAATGCCGTGACCAATGCCGAGCGGGCCCGAGGAGTTTTCAATGCCGAGAGCGACATCGACTTCCGGATGGCCCGGAGTGCGGCTGCCAAGCTGGCGGAAGTTCTTCACGTCTTCGAGCGTGAGACGGTTCGTGAGAACGAGTTCGGAATAGAGAAGCGGGCTCATGTGGCCCGGATCCATAAAGAAGCGGTCACGAGCCATCCAATTGGCGTCATCCGGGTCAAAACGCAAGAATTCAGCAAACAAAAGCGTAATGGCATCGGCGGCACCCATAGCTCCACCCGGATGCCCGGACTTAGCCTTCTGCACCATAGCGGCAGAAAGGATACGGACGTTGTCAGCTGCTTTTGTAACTAATGAATCTTGCACGGTTTAACCCCTTTAGAGTTTTGTTTTTACGCGGCAAATTTAGTTTTTTTACAATTTTCTCTCAAGGTTTTTATTATAAAATGAGCTTATTTCTTTCTTTTCACGCCCGATTTCACCCTAAGAATCTCAGAATGACCATCCTTGAACTTGAATTTAATTCGCCAAATATAGACCCCGGAACCGACCAAACGCCCCTTGTCAGAGCGATTATTCCAATGAATAAAACCGGTTTTTGCACGATTTTGAGCATTTTCGCGAATTTTTTCCTTCATTTCGCCCTTTTCGCCAAAAACGCTCGTGAAAGAGGCCACCACATTCGACAAGCCATCATAGATGATCACGTCCGCCTTGAAGGGCATGACACTTGTCACCTTGATCACGGAAAGTGAATCCGGAACGCGACTCCATTCATTCTCGCCAGGAGCAATCCATTCGGCATCGGATTCGACTCCGCTCACAACAGGCGTGGGCACCACCTCGTACAAGTACTTGCTGCCGTCCTCTCCTTCGACTTTCACGCCACCGCGCCCCATCGGATTCTTTCGATCGTCAACGTAAGAAGCATCGGGATTGGCACGAATGCAGTTACCAACCGCTATCTTATAGTCGTCAAGCACGAACGTCCAGACAAGCCCCGAAGAATCCGTTTCAATCAGCTTTGATACTTTAAACGAACGATCATGAGAGTCTTCGCAATCCGTTGAATAGGTAAACAAGTTCTTCCATTCGGCCTTTTTCCCGCCATCGCTCTTCCCCGTTTTCACCGGTTCAGACAAGGTGATTTCCAACGTATCGGGCGGCATCTTGTACGGGCACTCCATGTAATCGTCAAAGTCCATCTTACCTGGGCGCTTGACCGCCTTTACAGGGACTGCGCCGACCTTGTCTTCAACTTTCACTTTCTGCGAGAAGCCCCCCTTGAGTTTCGTCATTTTAAGGTAAGGAGCCTTCGAAGGATCCGCAAACGTGACTCCGTAATCAAACGATTCTTTCAACACCCCTTCGACCCAGGAACCATCCCCCGCTATATGGAAGTTTTTCCCGGCAATGCTATACCATGCGCCACCAGCCTTGTTCCAGTACAGGGTATCGACTCTTTCGATACCGTCTTTATTGGGTTTCGCAAAATGGATTCGAATGGAATCGGCGCGCCCGTCCTTATCGGCATCGTAAATTTCGGCAACATCCGCAGCCACATAGTTTGAATAAACTATCAACGAGTCGCGTTTACCGCCCAGCTTATCGTCTTTTACCTTAGCCGTAATGGTCACACGGTTCGTTGTCAATTTCGGATCAAACAATGCATCGAGTCTTGAGCCTTGAAGGTCTTTCTTGTCGTATGCGAAGACAAATTTTCCATTGTATTCAAATGTTGAAGAGTAGTTATCCGTTTCTATAGCCTTCACCCAAAGCGAATCACCCTTGTCGTTCAGCAAAAGCACGTCCAACGTATCCTTGACATGAACCGACTTGCTGAACGAAGTCAAACGGATTCGGAATTTGGCCATTTCATCTGTTTCAACGGAATCAAGATTCTTTTTGCCGTCAACATCCAAGAACTTGTAGTTAAATGTTACGGAATCGCCAAGGACGACCGTATCGAACACTTTGGCATCCCAAATAGCGTCCTTGTATTCGGCAACAAGCGTATCGCGACCGCTACAAGAAATTACGCCATCGTTTTTCTTGACCATTTTTTCGTTTTTCGAAACCGGATTCACGGTCTCGTAATAGCCTATACGTTTTTCGACAAGTGCAATATTATTTTCAACATCGCCCGAAACGAGACAAGAAAGTTTTACCTTCACGGTATCGATTCCGATGGTGAAATCTTCCGTCACAAGGGACAAGTTTATCTTATCCGTCGTACGTACAATCGCCTTGGCAGAATCCACGTTCACGATCTTGATGACATCTTCAACATCCTCTATATAAATAACTACAGTATCACGCGCGACATCGCCAAAACGAGCATCCTTGTATTCAGCGACAAGCACATCGCGACCGGTACACGAAATAACGCCATCGTCTTTCACAGCTGTTTTTTCGTTTTTCGAAATTGGCTTCACGGTCTCGTAATAGCCTGTACGTTTCTCGACAAGCGCGACATTGCTTTCGACATCGCCCGAAACGAGGCAAGAAAGCTTCACCTTTACGGTATCAACGATGTTCGTGAAATCTTCCGTCACTAGAGTCAAATTCAATTTGTCCGTTTCGCGCATAATTTTTCGGGTCGTATCCGCATTCACGATCTTGAGAGAATCTACGATATTCGGAACTTTATTTTTCCGGCCACATATGGAGAGCCAAGTATTTTCCTTCTTGTGCCAGCGGGCCGATGCACCGACACCATCTACAGCTCGGGCATAAAATTCGACGACTTCACTTCCAAACGTTCTAGACGGCATAGATGCAACCCAATAGCCATCCGACAATTTCATCGATAGTTCATCAAAGAATACAGCCATCGAATCCTTATAATAGAGCGACATGCTATTGACCTTGTCGTTATCAGTTGCCTTAAAGCGCAACTTTCCCTTGCCACTGGCATCTATGCACTTAAGCGAATCCATCGTAACTACAGGCACTTCGTTCTTTACCGGAATCGTATAAGGTTCCTTCAGCGGATTTTTCACCATGGGCGTCATACCAACAAGGCCGTTAGAATCGACCGCCTCGACATAAAAATCGATACCAGGGTATTGCACAAGACTGTCAGGGAACACATAGCGCCACAAACTATCTTTGACAAGAGTCATCGAATATGGCAAGAACTGCTTATTTAACAGGCTTGCACCTCTTGCATAAAGCCGCACATCAGCAACTCCCGCCTTGGAAACCGCATAAACATCAATCGCAAAGCCCTTGTTCTGCGGCTGATTCACACCCACCAAATTCCAAGTCGATGGAGCTAGACGAACAACAGGCGGTCGCAATGTTTCACCCCAAGATGCAGTCGCTGTCGCCGTTTTGCCCATAAACGTCGCCTTGATTTCCACCTTGTGGGAGGTTCCATCCCAAATATCATCCGGGCTCTGGTAACAAAGGACATAATGCGATTGCGAAGCGGCTCGGATATCCGAATAAAAATGAAGCAATTGCGAATGGCCTAGAAGAGAAAAGGCATAACCACCTGTTTTCTTCGCAATCTCTATCAAGGGCTCACTAATTCCGCAATCCACATCAATAGAATAAATTGTCGTATTCAATTTACGAGCAGCATCGACCACTTCCGATACATTTGCGACAGATTCGTAATACGGGAAAATAACTACGGCAGTCGGATTCGTTTCCCCCGCCACTTGCTCAACACCCAAAACAAATCCAGTCGTATCACCGAATTTACGAGTACTACCCAACGAATCCACCGCATTCAAAAGAAGATCCTTATCCGAAGTCATTTTCTGATAAACTCTTGTATTCGAAGATCTCATACCAACAATAGAAGCTCTATCATAAGGGCCCATATCTCTGACAAACTGACGAAGGACTGATTTCACCGAATCTCTGCCATAATATTCATCAACTACAAAAGCGACTGACACGCCCCTATTTTTCTGAATTGTATCCGTTTGTACCGATAAAATATTTCCGTCTTGATACAAGTCAAAGTTTGACGGTTCCAATCCACCAATAAATCGTCCATTATTCCTATCTATGACAGACACCTGAGCACAAACACCGGGATAACCGCTCCAATCAAAGCCCGAAATCGTTAGTCCAGGAACAGCCATAGAATCGGGCTTGTATTTGGCTTTAACAAGATTGTAATTCGAATCCGGTTCAAACCTTGCTTTGTAACTCGACGGTTCGTCAATCTTTACATTTCCCGTAACCACGGTCCATGAATCAAAGGAATAGCCGCCAAAGGGTACGACATACAACGATGTATCCATCCCCGGTGCAACATAGACTTTATTCGAAGGAGCTACATTTCCATAATCCGATTCGACATACATCAAGTTAGGCACAATAATTTGCGCTGTAAAATTTTTGTCTTTAAAATTATTGTATTTCACCACATACCCATAAGTAGCTTCTACAGACAAGTAATACGTTTTACCAGGATCCCCTTGGAGAGGTACATAAACAGAACCGCCATCAACACTATAGTATTTCTTGATCTCCGAGAATTGCGAATCCGTACCATAATACACGCACCGACCAATAGCGGAATCCAATTTCAGCATATAGAAATTGGTATCTTCAGGTGTCCAAGAAAAACGAACCGTAAGAGACGTGCCTTTTTTCGTATCGTCATAGCGATGCCTTTGGAAATTGAACGTATCTTTTTTGGCGGTAAGAGCATAAATTTCGTTACGCTTAAACAAAGCCTTTATTGTAGCCGATTCCGTGGCATAAGCAACCGTCGCAGGGACATTCGGATCGTCAATCGTAGCTTTGCCCGATTCTACGACCCACTTGTCAAAACGGAACCCAGAATTTCCACTAGCCGTAATGGGGTAAGCGGCCCCGCTCCAAACAGACGAATAACCCGTTTCTGGGAAAACAGAACCATTGCCATCTGTAGTCAAATTCATGGAAGCACTAGATTGCGAGTAATTCACCCAAAATGGCATTTTCGTATGGTGAGAACCTTTCACTATATAGAATATGGAATCACCCGCCGAAAGGTTAAACGTATAATAATCGGAATACGCATACTCTACCTCGACCTTGTACACACAAGTGTTATAGTCCCCCGTCACATAGCGTTCAATGAACATTTTATTGTTGAAATAGTCATAATCGTCTTCTCGGTAGCGGAAAACAAAAGTATATAAGCCAGCCGACGGGGCACCAAACGAGAACCTAACGCCATCATCTACCGAATTGGAATAGGAATTTTCAGCAAGGGTATATTTTGTAGCCACTTCCGTAATTGCATAGACTTTATTCGGAACAAAATGAGCCTTGACCGTGCAATCGCCTTGAGGAATTACAGTTGTCACTGCATTTGTCGAATCTACGATTTTGCATGATCCCGAAACAACCGTCCATTTGCTAAACTTGAAATCAGATGATGCCGGGGTAGCCTTAAGCGCAACCTCTGCACCAGCGATATTAAGCGAATCATAGTTGAGTCCCGTCATACTGTTCCTGTACGACCCCACATACGCAAAACCCGGTCCAGAAGTATCCGCACGCAACTTCACATTTTTTACAGCCCGAACCCAAACACTATCGCCAATACTGTACTTATCATCCGTAATCGCTCGAAGATACTCTTGAAAATATTTAACGAAATGGAAATACAATTTTTCTCCAGCTTTCATATCGTAAACAGCGTTAAGTACCCCCATCTTGTAAGATTCCAATCCGCAAGAACGATCATTGGTGAATGTAGAATCCGTCAAAAAGCAGTTTAATAGAGCAAGCTCCGAAGTTTTCATCTGTACCGTATAAGTTCCATCTGTCGTTGGCTTAAAAAATGCACGGATACCATAATCATAATTGTTTTTTATTCCAGAAAACGAACTATTCGCTTCAAAGGTATAACCCTTATACTGTTCAGTCAGTTCGTACAAAGGCAATGTTGTAGTTACAGGCTTGATAACAGCCGACTCTTCAAGAACAAAACGGGCCGTAGGGTGCAAGCTGTCAATAAAAAAGCCCTTTCCGGATTCAACAGCCCATTTCACAAAATGCGCACCAGAATCAAAAGGAGCCACAACTCTCAAGGTATCGCCAATCGCAATCGTATCCGTTTTTGTATTGCCGGCCATTTTAACAGTTCCAGCCGGAAGCACCACTGCAGAAACTGGCTCTGCCCAAAAATTTTTAATCACACCATAAACGGTATCCAAACGAGATTTAACGCTCGCATAAAACATGTCACGAGCGGAATCAGCCCGAACAAGAAAAGAACTGCTGACGGTTCTATCCATTTGGCGTGCAAGCGTGCTAAACAAAGAATCCCGTCCATAAAAATTGTACGTACCATACAAGTGTTCCGACTGTAAACGCAACACATAAAGTCCAGAAGACGGGGCGACATAACGGAACCTCAAACCTTCATCCGGGGAATTTCCATAGAAATCATTATCGATAACATACGTTTTCGGTTTATCGGTAATATCTATAATCCTAGACTCCCTACAGCCCAACTTGATTTTCGTATCGGCATCCAACTTGATGCTGATGGAATGAGCCGTAGAATCCACAAAATTATGCGAACCGCTCACAAATGTCCACCCATCCGGACGATACCCATTTTTACCATGCGCTTCAATGTTGACAATACTTCCCTTAAGGGTATCTTTAGAAACAAAATTGGCAGAACATTCTGGAGAAGAACTTTCGATGGCGATATTCGAAACCGGTAAGATTTCGTAACTTATTTTAAAAGGTATAAGCCAGGAATCAGAACTACCATGATACACTTCATAAAATACGGAATCTCCCGCCGAAAGAACTAAAGTATCTAAATATTTTGCAGTTTCACGATGCGAAAAATCCCTTGTTTTGTAACGATCAAAGGCCCCATAAACGTCACTGCTATCTTTTTCAAATTTAACGAGATAAGTCCCACTTGTAGGAGCAAACAAGAAGAACCTTACTCCATTCGCCTGTTCATAACCATAATAGCAATGATCAAACGGAGTGTATGATTTAACCGAATCAGTTATCTGATATACGGAACCATTCCCCAAAACAGGACGCACGTTGCATTCCCCATCAACATACACCTTTGTCTTAAACTTCAATTCATTTTCAAAAGAGCAGTTGCCAGAAACTTTTTCCCACCCCAAAAAACGATTACGGGTCTTCCAGTTTGGATAAACTGTTACTAGAACCGAATCAACCGCTACAGCAGACGAAGCGTAATAAGAATGTTCATCTATAAGTAAAGAACCAGCCTCTTGCGCATCGACACTAAATTTATACGAATGCACCATTTTAATCGAGACCGTATCAGCTCCATCCCTGGACGAAGCAAGTACGAAATAATATTTTTTCCCTGCGGTGAGCGAACGAGTTAAATTAATATCATATTCCCAGTTAGGACTAAAACCATTTTGTTGCAATGCGGTTGCAAAAGTATCGTCTTCCCCATAATACAAGACGTGAAAAACACTTTTTTTACTTGTAACCAGTGTATACAATCCCGTTTCACTAGGTTCATAAACGAGCTTGATTCCATAATAACCGTCTTGGGTCGTATTACCATTCGAATACAACGAATAAGAAACAAATTTTTCCGTAAGTGGATACAGTTTCTCCACCTCATCTTCATAATCATATGAGAGCGTCACTTTTTCCGAAGTCGGAGTAAACTGAGTCACAAAATTTTTTGAATTTTTAAAAGTCCCCGTTCCTGAATCAATTTTCCAACCAACAAATTGCTTTCCGACATTTATAGGAGCCTTGATACTCATCGCGGAATCTAAAAAAACTGTATCAGGCTCGGCATTACCCTGAATAGTCACTATAGAAGCATCCCGCCTTAAAGCGAAGACTTCATAATCGCGGTAGTACTCAGAAGTATCTACAGAAACAGAGAAATAATAGGTTTTTCCACCCTCACAAAAAAAATAATCGTATCTGTTGATATATTTGAGATCAAGCTTGTTCGAAAAGGAATCGTCCGTCCCGTAATAAGAGATGTAAATGTATGGCACCCAGCAATACCCTGTCTTTGCAGGCGTATAGCTATAGCGGATCTCCGTTGTATCCGCCGAATCGTAGTAGTTTTCATACGTATTGTACGTTTGCGCAGTTTCTGTTATCGGGAATACCGTTCCATGCTTAACAACAGCATTCGCCAGTATTGAAAAAGAAGCAATACATAACATTGCCAAACGAATCATACGATTCTTCCTCCTTTAATTTTTTCGGGAAAAAATAAAAAAATATTTTTATTTCAAATTATTCATAACAAAAAAATTCTAATTTGGACCATACAAAACAAAAGACAATATAATGAGTTCCTTATCCAAAATAAAAAGTATAAAAGAGCTATTACTTATTCTGGGAATATGCGGATCAGCAAGCGCCATGGAATTACGTCCTCTGGCACAGTTTGACTTTTCGACCAACGTAACCATCGACAAACATGTCTATAGCGTTACGGAAGAAAATGAACAGAATAGCGATCCCGTGTTCGTAATTGGCACAGAATTGCTCTTTTCGGCAGAATTCACCCCCATTCGTTACGGTTTTGGCCTCGGTTTCAAGAGCCCGCAAAAAAACTCCGACAACTCACTAACGCCCGCATTCCTGCCCATTTGGGGATCATTCTCTTATGGAGCCTACCATAAGGACGAATGGTTCGCCATTCCATACGCGGTCATAAGAGCCGGGACTATGGCCCCATTGTCGGTCAGAGGTTGCTGGTGGGAACGCCCCTTCAACTTCTTTTTCGATGCTGGCATCGGAGCACTCCTGCCATACGATATCGGTTTCGAAGTCAACTACGGATTTTCTTCTGTGTTGAAATCGTTTGAGCACCGAGAAACTAAATTACGTTATACCTCAGGCCGTTTAGGTCTACAGCTTTCGATCGGTTTCGAACTCTTGCATGAAAGGAAATTCACCGATAAATAGACTTTTCCCTTTATTTATATTTAACACCATGAAAACAACCATCCTTAAACTTCTTAAAAACTTAGCTCACCCCGCAGGCATTACAGGGACAATCATCGCCCTCGCCATTCCATTCCTTATTTACCTCGCCCCCAACATCAAGCACAGGGAAACCATCCGCCAGCTGGATTTGAACCTTCCTCTCCCGCTTTTTGGAATTCAGTTCATCCTCGGCATTGTCCTTTTCTGCGTTTTAAACAAGGATTTTAGAGAATGGATCAAGGGAATTCTCCCCGAAAAATCCATCAGCATCATGGCACTTGTATTTGCCGTAGCCGTTTCCATTTTCGCAGGCACGCAAATTGAAGCCCGCCACCGCGTCCAAAGTGACGAGAGCGTGTTCATGTCTGTTGCCCAGAACATGTACTACAACCACGAATCCGGCACTTGCAACCAAGGCGAATTCGACAACGGCGGTCTAAAGTGCAGCTCGACCTCCAACAGTTTCAAGACCAAGGGGCTTTCGTTCCTCTATTATCTTGGCATGCCGCTACTCGGCACCGACCTCCGCTGGATTTTCACGGCAGAATTCTTGATGCTCCCGCTCTCGTTCTTGCTCATGTTCCTTGCCATCGTTGCATGGACAAGGCAACCGCTCCTTGCGTTTTTCGCCTCGCTCCTCATGGCACTCCAACCGACGGTTCTATTCCAGTTCCGTTCCATGTCCGTTGAACCGCTTTACATATTCCTCTCCGCACTAGCGCTGCTCGTGTTTAAGTGGGCATACGACAGGAACACCGTCCAGCACTGGGCGCTCCTCGCCATCATCCTCGCCTTCTTCGCGCAGACACGCCAAGAGACAATCTTCTGCCTTTTCGCCTTCATCTTCTTTGCACTCCCGAAACTCCTCGACAAGCAAGACAACAAGGCTCCCGTCTTTTTCGTAACCCTCTCGATGTTCTCCGTTCCGGCACTTCTCACCATCAGCTACTTCCAAGGATTTGGTTTCCAAGGCGGCGAATTCGAAGCGCACGGACACTTCTTTGAAGACCTCGCCAAGAACTGGGAAGTAATGACCACGAAGCTCGGCAATAACGGGAACCTTGTCAATCCGTTCCTCAGCTACTTCAATTATCTATTTGCAATTGGAGCTATCTACCTCACCTTCCGTGCGATTAACGATGCAAGAAAGAGCAATTTCTATTATCTCAAGATTCTCGGGTTCTTGCTACTGTACCACCTCCAAACATATGTGATTCTCGAAAACGTTTCGGGCGATTTCAGCATCGAAATCAACCAGCGCTACAGCCTCGTGATGCTCCCGTCAATGGCTTTTGTGGCAGCAATTCCCATCACACACATGATCCAGTATTTTGCGACACCGACAAACAGCACCGAAAAAAATGGCAAGGGAGCCATTGTCGGCATGCTTATCGCCGCATTGATTTTCACCGGTTGGACATTCCATTACAAGAAAGATTTTAACGACAATATCATGTACAACCGCAACCACCTTACCATCGAAGAATACGAAATTCTTGGATGGCTTAAGCAACAGCCCAAGGCAGACCGATTCTTTATTTACGGTCGTCCGTGGCATTTTGTAGGTTACGGCATTTCGTCCATCCATTACGACAATGCACGCCAGATGAGCGAGGCACAAATGAAAGACCTCATCGATAAATACAAGGGCGAAGTCTATTACATCCGCGGACTCGATTGCTGGGACAGCCACACCTACCACAAGAAAGCAGTGGAACACCGCATTGCGACCACTTGCGATGTTTTTGAACGCGAAATGGACATGACCGGAGTCAAGAACATCTTGATTACGAATAACTACTGGGTTCAAATTGCAAAGTTCAACGGACGCAAAAACTACAATCCTCAAAAAATAATCTCGACAAGAGATTTGGAAATCGTCCCAGCAGATTCCGCCGCAGCAAAGCCGGCCTCTCTCAAAATCCACTACGACCTCAAGGAAAACGGCTCTGCCGCTGCCAAGTGGAATTTCACGCTTGTTGTCAACAACAATGTTATAGAGCAAGGTTCATACAAATTCGGTTCTTATGACAAGGAAATTGACATCTCGACTCTACAACCGGGATTCAATCAAGCACGCTTTATCGTGCAGGATTTGGCAACAAAGAGCAAGCTCGCCGACATTTCCAAGTTCTACTTTGATAATCGCAACGGTGCAATCGCGCTCGTAGATTACCCCATCGAAACACACAAACAGGAATGGGGCAAAATGCACAAGAACGAAAGCATCGAAGGGAACAAGTTCAACGTCAACGGCATCCGTTACGAAAACGGTATCGGGACTCACGCATCATCCACCACCATCTTTAATCTCGACAAAAAATTCTCGAAGCTCGTATTCTCCGCAGGGCTTGACGATGAATCCCTCTGTAGCGAAGGCGTTGGTGTAGAAGTTCTCGGTGACGGCAAGTCGCTAGCCAAAACGGAATTTTTCCAAAACGGCAGCTTGAACAAAGTCGAGGCGAATGTCGCAGGAGTCCAAAAACTCACCATCAGGACATATCCCAAGGAAAGCATCAATTGCAGCCACGTCGATATCATCAACCCAGTACTTATACCGTAGCGGCTTTGCCGCAGTTACTAGTTACTAGAAGTAATTTATATAAAAATTCCCTAGTAACTAATAACTATTAACTAGTAACTATTTTTTTAATTGCTATACTTACACTATGCTTTTATCTGTAATTATTCCTGTTTTTAACGAAGAAGAAATCGTTGCCGAAACATACCGCGTTCTCGAAGAAGAACTCAAGGACGTCGAGCACGAACTTATTTTCGTAAACGACGGCTCCAAGGACCGCACTCGCGAAATCGTGGAAGGCCTCCTCCCAAGCAACCCGAACAACAAGATTATTAATTTCAGCCGCAACTTCGGCCACCAAGCAGCCTTTAGCGCGGGTCTCGATCACGCCCAAGGTGCAGCAGTCGTCATCATTGACGGAGACTTGCAGGACCCGCCAAGCCTGATTCACGAAATGCTCGAAAAATGGCGAGAAGGCTATCAGGTCGTTTACGCGCAGCGCAATAAGCGCAAGGGCGAGACGCTCTTCAAGCGCTTCACGGCTTTCTGCTTCTACCGCATAATCGGTAAGCTCACCAGCATCGACATTCCACCTGACACCGGCGACTTCAGACTTATGGACCGCTGCGTGGTGGACCAGCTCAAAAACCTCCCCGAACGCAGCCGTTTCTTGCGCGGGCTTGTATGCTGGGTCGGCTTCAAAAAGATTGGCGTCAAGTACGACCGCGCCGAACGCACCGCAGGCACTTCGAAGTATCCGCTCAAGAAGATGCTTCGCCTCGCGTTCGATGGCATCACAGGCTTTAGCTCTGCACCGCTCAAGATCAGCTTCTACATGGGCTTTATCGCAACGATCGTCGGCTTCGCTTTGCTAGTCTGGTCGATTCTCGAAAAGTTCCTCTCCCCTGCAACAACGGTTCCGGGCTGGGCCTCCCTCATGACCGCCATCGTGTTCTTCGCAGGCGTGCAGCTTTTGACGATCGGCATTCTCGGCGAATACATCGGTCGAATCTACGACGAAGTCAAGCAGCGTCCGCTGTACATCGAAGACAAGAAATAGACGAGAGTTGCGCCCAACGAAGTTGGGCATAACCAAGCCAATCAGTTGGGACTGGAGCAAAGCGACAATCCCATTCGGAATCAAAGCTTTTAGGATTGTCATTCCCGATTTAATCTCTTTGACTACTTGCAGCTATGCTGCTTAGTAGTCATGATCCGCGTATGGGGAGGGAATCTCCTTGCTTTAATTTTTTTAAGTTTTCGACTAACAACTATTGACCATTGACTAAAAAATGAAAAACAAACTATTCGTTATGAGTGCCGCAAGTGGCGCAGGCAAGACCACCCTTAAGGATTTGGTCATCAAGGATTTTCCGGACATCAAGTATTCCATCTCTGCAACGACCCGCAAGCCGCGCGAAGGCGAAGTTGATGGTGTCCACTACTTCTTCAAGACGAAAGAAGAATTCGAGCAGATGATCAAGGACAATGCTCTTGTCGAATACAATCTGGTTCACGGCAACTACTACGGAACCCCCAAGAGCTTCGTCGAAAAGACTCTTGCCGAAGGAAACCGCGTTCTGTTCGATCTCGACGTTTTCGGAAAGATTAACTTCGATAAAGTCTACCCCGACGCCACCGGCATTTTCATTTTGCCGCCGAGCGAAGAAGAATTGGAACGCCGCCTCCGTGGCCGCGGCACCGATAGCGAAGAAGTCATCCAGCTCCGCCTTGCAAACGCCAAGAAAGAAATCGAATTTGCTAAGACCAAAGGCAAGTACGAATACACTATCATCAATGACGATTTGCAGAAGGCCGCAGACGAGCTCCGCGCCATTCTAAAACAAAAATAGCTGTTGGTTATCGCGATTCTTTTTAAAATTCAATATCTAACGTGTGAACCAAAGAATCCAAACGATGAGTCAGCTGTCGGGTACCATAATCCGAAATATGGCTATTGTCATACCCCATGATGTCCGTATAATCGTGGTCACCCATTTTGTTCTCGTCAACTAATATAAAATTCGAATAAACTTTACTCAAATCAGAGATTTCTTGGATTAAAGCGGGCGCTTCACTTCGGCGAAGCCCCGTATAACCATAAGCCCCCGTGTTCTTGTATTTTGGATCTTGCGGGAACAAAACGCCTATAACAAAGATATCATTCTCTTTGCAAATTTGTAAAAGACGCTCTAAAAGTCCAAAATTCATCCTGTATATATCTGATTTTTTATCCATCCAACAAGAATCTTCTCGAACCCGAATATACGTTGTCGCCCAAGATGAACCAAATAAGGAATAATAACCCAGATCCTCTCGCATCTTTTGCTCCAACAAAGAATCACCACCAGGGCTTTCATACGTAACTTGATAAAGTCCTTCGGGATACCCGTCTTTCCAGAAATTGTGGCTTTCGTCATAAACGTAACCAGGATAAGACTTATAAGCTTTGTAGAACATATTATCGGATTCTTGACCTGTAAGGTATCCACGATCAATATCAATGGAAGTAATGACAAGCTTAATATTTTTCATATGGGGCAATATGTAATTTTCAAAAAGGAAAATATTCCCATAGATAGTAGTAGCAGGAATCGCCATATTGACGGCCTTCATTTTTTCATCAAATAGTTTTGGATTGACGCCATGATAAGCTCTGGAGGATCCAAGAATGACGGTTTTGGCATAGTCCTTGTAATGCCATAAAAGTTCCATTTTATAGCGGAAAATAGCGGCACGGGGGCATGCACCGGAATTGTTGTAATACATTCCAGCACTATCTTGACTTAGTACAAAATTTCCTTCTGTTGAAGAAGCTTTGCGTTTCACCCATAAAGTCGGATGCCAAAGTTCTTCACCTTCAGCCAATTCAACAATACTTTCGTCAGCAAGGTTCGCAAGGACTATTTTCGTGTGCGCTCCGTTTGCATTGGCAAGGGTCGCTACGATGTTAGAATTTTCACTACCACTCACCCATTCGCCATGATCAAACGTGTAACCCGATGTCGCCTTAACACTCTTTATTAATTTACCCGTACTATCAGCGATAAGCAAGCGTTGGTGCGTGGAATAATTTTCATTAGCAAACGCTCTGCCGGTTGTTCCGCCAAAATCCAGGAATGCAACGCGTTTGCTTCCATCTTGAGCTAGAGATGCATTACAAGCCTGCTCGCCATTATACCAAACCGTATCAAGAGATTCATCCAAGACTGTAGAACCGGATTTAGCGATGCGAGCGCGCAACAGGCGAGCACCACTTACAGCAAGTGAATAGTCTTCACTGATTCCGCTGTGGAAAGCTCCATCAAAAAGTTTTTCAGGATTGCCGAATTTGCCGTCTGCAAACTTGACCTGCCATGTTGAGGCTCTTTTAAAAGACGCTTCGTCCTTGTTATCGCCCGCATCTGTAACATAGACAATGACAGTATCTCCGTTTTCAAGGATGCGCCACCGAGGAATAGCGGCACTCGCAACATCCAGTTTTACAAGATTCGTTCCCATTTCATTTAAATCACGCACGTAAAGACGCGAATTACCACCGAGACCTTCAAACTTTGTACAAAACGCCACCTTTTTCCCATCCGGTGAAATATCAGGATGATAAACTTCCATAGAATCGCTAATTTCCGTTACAGTCAAAATAACATCCTTATAATTTATGTAAGCCAAGTTTCCGCTAACGTCATTGCGGAATGCAAGTACCATATCGCTTGTTCCAGTGTAACCTTTCAATATCGAAGCACTTGCAATCGGAGATACAATACTGGATTGAACATTTCCACTAGCGCTTAGCCATGTTGGCGCAGGAATCGAACCCCAAGCAAGCCTGAAACCGATATGTTTAGCCCTGGAGGAAGAAACAACCGTATAGTCATCCCCACGAGAAACGACATTCATGTTGGATGCATAATCCGAATAATAGCCACCTTTCAAGACGCGTTCACCGATATTGCCATCGCCAACATTTCCCACAAAATTCACAATAGTAGTGTCACGTAATTTTCCGGCCCAGTCATTGACCCATTCCTTTACGTTGCCCGCCAAATCGCAAAAACCAAGTGAATCTTTTTCTACAGTACAGACTTGGTGCGCTTTAAAATCTGAGTTATCGGCATTCCAACTATTACGCGAAGGATTCCACCCACGAGAAGCGACATACACCCATTCCGATTCTGTTGGCAAGCGGTAAGCTTTTACTTCAGGATGGAACGCAAATCCATCTAAATTCGTGCAATGGCCATCGCTGTCAAAAACGGCATTGCTGTAGGTATAAGCCGTATCGTAGTTTTCCAATTTGCTCTTTGCATTTGCGAACAAAACGGCATCATAGTAAGTCACATTGGACAAAGGATATTGGCAATCTTCACATTCGGCAAAATCTTTGAGATTTCCATTTTTTGCAGTATTCCGGTAATCATCGCAGGTCACCTCATGAACATCCATATAAAAATCATAATCCAACGAAACGTTCATTGCAGGACGTTCATTCACTCTATACCGAGAATCATTGCTACCTAAAGTAACCGCCCCTCCATGAACAAGAATCATCTCTTCCATTTTTTTTGAAGAACCATTGGAAGCACCATCTACAAAACTAGGGGAACTGTCACTACAAGCCACCAAAAAACAAAAGAACAAAAAAGCTAAACAAGCCTTTTTCATAAGCCCCTCTTGATAACTTTGGACCCCTTTAATATACCATATTTTTCAGAACACAACAAAACAAGTCTTTCAAGAACGTGAAATTGAGCACAATTGGAGGGAAATCAAATATTGAAGTAAAAAAAAATCGCTATAATTTTTGCGACATTCACACAAAAAATTCAAATGAAAAAATACGAGCTTGATACCGTCGGACAGATCTATGGGGCTATCACCACCAAAACGTGGAGCCCTATGTTCAGAATGCAGGCGACGCTACACGAAGTTGTTTCACCAGAACTGTTACAACAAGCGGCTGAAGACCTCAGAATCCGATTCCCTTACATATTTGTTGCACTAAGGAAAAGAACCTGTTCCTACTACTTTGAGGAGAACGACGAGCCGATAAAAATCAAGCCCGACAGTGAGCCCATGCAAGCCTATTTCGGAATGGAAGAGGCTGCACATCATTGTTTCCGCATTCTCTACGGTAAAAAACATATCGCCCTAGAGGTTATACACGCGCTAACAGACGGTCATGGAGCAAGCGTCATCCTGCTCACGCTTTTGCACCGCTATTTGGAACTGAAACATGGTTTACCAGACATCCCAGCAAATTTTCAGCACAACCTCGTCTATTCCTTTAACGACAAGCCTCTAGAAGAAGAAACGGGAAACGCCTTTGCAAAGAATGCGGGCAAGAATCCCGTCAATTTAAAGGAACCAAGAACATACGACTTGCATGGCACCCGCCTGCCTTGCGAGCAAAAGGCATTCACGATCGGCATTACCGATACAGCCCCGCTCATTGCCAAAGCTCATAGCTACGGAGCTACGGTCACAACGTTCCTTTCGGCAGTCATGGCAGAGGTGATCAACGACTTGCAAAACAAGGAACAAAAAAAGAAAAAGGAACCCATTGCCATCGGCATTCCTGTCAATGTCAGGGAAATTCTCACAAGCAAAACCATGCGCAATTATTCAGCGCAAAAGAGCATTACTCTTCTCCCCGAGCAATTGAACCTGAGCCTACAGCAAAAGTGCAATCTGATGGGACAACAGCTAAAAGATTTTTTGCAAGACGAAGAATTGGTGCGGAATGTAACCGCCGCCTACGTAGCGCCATTGGAGAATCCATTGGTAAAATATATGCCTCGCATTATTAAGGACAGAATTATCAGTTACCTGTACACGAGAGAAGCAGATGCTGTTATAAGCATTGTCATTTCAAACCTTGGCGATACAAATCTTCCAGAAGAAATGCGCCCCTTCATAGATCGTCTCTACTTTATTTTAGGAACGGAAAAAAACATTCCCAACACCTGCAGTGTCATCAGCATGAACGGCAAAGCATTCATTAATTTTACACGAAACATCCAAGAAACCGCCATCGAAGACGAATTTTTCAATCGACTCCAGAAGCATGGGTTAAAAGTTGAAGTGGAGCATCTGAAATAACAAATTCCACACCATGATGTGAAAATGAAAATCTACTACCACCTCCCCGGGCTATTTGAGTTTTACGAGCTATATAAAGCGTTCTTACCGCTTTGGCGCGAACACCGGGAATATTTTTACGAATGGTGCGAAATCGGTTCTATTTATGGGGCACCGAGTGACTGCATCTGGGGCGGCGGTCGCGTAGGCTTCGGGGATGCAGAGCCGCGGAAAGTCGCAGGACTCGTACAAGAATACGGGATTTCAGCGAGGCTCACCTTCAGCAATTCATTAATTCGCGAAGAACATCTCGCCGACACCCGATGCAACAAGTTGTGCAAAATGTTTGAACGCGATTGCTCCGGCGAGATGCGCGCGGTTCAAGAAGCAAACGAGATGCACGAGTATTCCGATGCAAACGAGATGCGCGCGATTCAAAACGGAGTCATCGTTCATTCCGACCTGTTGTTGAATTACATCAAATCAAAGTACCCCAATTATTACTTTGTCTCTTCAACCACAAAAGTCATTACGGATTTCGAGCAGTTCAAAGCGGAGCTGGACCGCGAAGAATTCCGCTATGTCGTTCCCGATTTTAGGCTCAACAAGCAATTCGACAAATTGAACGCTCTCACAAACGCACAAAAGCAAAAGGTCGAATTTTTGTGCAATGAATGTTGTTGGTTCGGCTGCTACGACCGCAAAAAATGCTATGAGAACGTAAGCCAAAAAAGTCTCGGCGAAAACAGCGAAGACCACATCTGCGTCTCGCCCACAGCTCAAAGGGGCTACCGCTTTTCCGATGCCATGAAGAATCCCGGCTTTATTGGAATCGCGGACATTCAAAACATCTATGCCCCCGCAGGATTCCAACACTTTAAAATCGAAGGTCGCAGCCTCGGCAGTGCCCTCATTCTGGAATTTTTGCTTTACTACATGACCAAGCCCGAGCACCAGCTCAAAGTTCGCGAAGAAATATATCTGGACAGCACGTTAGATTTATTTTAAACGGGGATCTTATGAATTCAACTTTAATGGCTGCAATCATAATAATTACGTTATCTTCGTTTACCATAGCCAAGATTCTTAAAAAATTTGCAAAGAAAGCGTCTCCCTATTTACTGTTCGCCATTGCCGATATCTTTATCGGGCTTTTGATATTAGGCTTTGCCATCTATGACTTCAATACCGCCGAAGGAGAATTCGCAGGAATCTTAGGCGAAATGGCTTTGCTGATTGGAGAGCCAATTGTCGTTGTACTTTTAATTATTGATGCCATTGTATGGTTCAAGTTTCGAAAAATCGACCCGACCAAAGGTTGCTCCAATTAATTCCAAACATTCAAAAAATATGAAGAAAAAAATTATGACCATCTTGATTATCATCGTTGCCATCATTTTACTTTTAGCGATTTGGTTCAACATTCCCTATTCGCCCGTCAAGACACAGTTTCAGAACGATGTCGAGGCTAGGTTGCAAAGCGCCGCGACTCTCACAAGCGAAAACGCCGACAGTTCCGCAGCACTCACCGGAACACTAGATTCCGCGAGTATCGCAAGCCTCCCTCCCCTCATTCAAAAATATCTCGAAACAAGCGGTTACATCGGCAGCGAAAGACGCTCGCACTTAATCATGGAATACAAAAATGTCGATTTCGGCATGGGCGTAAACAAGCCGCGAATCAAAATCGATTACACGCATGTGGACTTTGCCGATTCTCCGGACAGGCTCGCCTTTATCGACAGCAAAATGTTCGGCATTCCATTCCAAGGCTACGATTACTACATGAACGGCAAAGGCGGCATGAAGGGCGTCCTCG
>CAMJNF010000038.1 GCA_946407235.1 uncultured Fibrobacter sp.
ACATCGGTATCTTCCCGGACATTCTGGTGTGCCGCACCGAAATGACGATTCCGCAGGATCACCTCGACAAGCTTGCCCTTTTCTGTAACGTGAAACCAGAATGCGTGATCGAAGAAAAGGACGTGACGGATTCCGTTTACGCTGTACCGCGCGAACTTTCCAAGCAGGAACTCGACTTGCGCGTTTTGGAACAGCTGCACTTGAGCGTTCACCCCATTATCCATTCCGAATGGGATAGCCTTGTCAAGAAAGCAACCAAGCCAAAATACGAATGCACCATTGCGCTTGTGGGCAAATACATCGCCATCCGCGACGCTTACAAGTCCGTGCACGAAGCTTTGCAGCACGCCGGCATGGCAAACAATGCCAAGGTGAAGGTGGAATGCATCGAAGCTGAAGAACTCGAAAAGAATCCGAACCTCATCAAGAAAGCAGATGGCATTTTGATTCCGGGCGGTTTCGGTAGCCGTGGTGTAAACGGCAAGTGCGTCGCCATCCGTTATGCACGCGAACATAAAGTTCCGCTGCTCGGCATTTGCCTCGGCATGCAATGCTGCGTTATCGAATACGCACGCAACGTGCTCGGCTGGAAAGATGCGAACTCCACCGAGTTCGACGAAAAGACAACCCACCCTGTTATCGACTTGATGGACGAACAGAAAAATGTCACGGAAAAAGGCGGCACCATGCGCCTCGGCGCTTACCCGTGTAAGCTTGCCAAGGATTCCAATGCCGCAAAACTTTACAAGAGCACAAGCATCAGCGAACGTCACCGTCACCGCTACGAGTTCAATTACAATAGCGAATTCCGCAAAGAACTCGAAAAGGCCGGCCTCAAGATTGCAGGTACATCGCCCGACGGAAAGCTCGTCGAGATGGTGGAACTCAAGAACCACCCCTATTTTGAAGCTTGCCAGTTCCATCCTGAATTCAAGAGCCGCCCAACAGATCCGCACCCACTCTTTACAGGTCTTGTAAAGGCTGCCCTCGACCAGAAAAAATCGGGAGTAAAAAATTCCAAAACAAAGTAAATGCTCAGTTTTTACATTTTCTGAATTTACTGCAATTTCTGTAAAACTAAAATTTGTAATCGCGGCCATCACGGCTGCGATTTTTCTTTTATTTTTGGCTTTTTTGAACGAATTTCGCCATTTTTGATATTTTGGCACGCGCTTTGCATTAGATGGGCGTACAAGAAAATGAACCCCAAAAAAGGATAACATCATGAAGCTAGTTACAGCCTACATACAACCTGAAAGGCTAAACAATGTAAAGCAATCCCTATACGAAAAGAAGATCTACAAGATGTCCGTTACGAACGTCTTGGGTTGCGGCCAGCAGAAAGGTTACAATCAACGTTTCCGTGGCGTTGTGACCGAAGTGAATTTGCTCAAGAAGATTTGCTTGAAGATTGCCGTGAATGATGAGTTTGTACAGCCTTGCATCGATGCGATTATCGAAGGCGCTCGTACAGGTAACATTGGCGATGGAAAGATATTTGTTACGACACTCGAACAGTGCGTTCGCATCCGCACCGGCGAAACTGGGCCGGAGGCAATCGGATAAGTAAACAGTGATTAGTGGTTAGTGATTAGGACATTTCCTGTTTACTAACCACTGCATACTAACCACTCTAAAAAAAGGATTTAATCAAATGAACGAAGTAGCAAATGTCGCAACCGTCAGTGACGCAATCTTTATGACGGAAAACATCTGGATCATGATCAGCGCCATGCTGGTTTTTATCATGGGTCTCGGTTTCGCATGCGTTGAAGCAGGCCTTGTACGTGCTAAGTGCTCTGCAAACGTGGCTTTCAAAAACATCGCTGTGCCGGCTATCGGTATTACGATGTACGCTGCATTAGGTTTCGGCCTTATGTACCCGGGTACTTTCAACGGAATTCTCGGTTTCGCAGGCTTCGGCATTGGCGACTGGGCAAACCCGGCAAGCTTCACCGCAGCCTACAATGGACACTTCACGCTGTTCTCGGACTGGCTTTTCCAGGCAATGTTCGCCGCCACCGCAGCAACGATTGTCTCCGGTGCCGTTGCTGAACGTGTCAAGCTCAACTCCTTCTTGATTTTCACCATCGCCTATGTTGCCCTCGTCTACCCGATTGTCGGTTCCTGGACATGGGGCGGCGGCTGGCTCTCCACCTTCGGTGCTCACGGTTTCCACGACCTCGCTGGTTCTACCCTCGTTCACTCTGTCGGTGGTTGGGCAGCTCTCGCTGGCGTGATGATTCTCGGACCGCGTATCGGTAAGTACGTTGGTGGCAAGGTTCACGCCATTCCGGCTCACAACATTCCGCTCGCAACAGTCGGTGTGTTCATGCTCTGGTTCGGTTGGTGGGGATTCAACGCCGGTTCTGCTCTTAACGGCGACCCGAAGGCAACTAGCTGGATTCTCGTGACCACGAACCTTGCTGCTGTCGCTGGTATCATTACCGCAACGCTTACAAGCTGGATCGTTTCCAAGAAGCCGGACGCCACCATGGCCCTCAACGGATGCCTTGCTGGTCTCGTCGCTATCACCGCTGGTGCTGATGTGGTTACTCCGCTCTCCTCCTGGATTATCGGTGCAATCGCTGGCGTGCTCGTCGTCGGTGCAGTCTTCCTCTTCGACCGCCTCCACTTGGACGACCCGGTCGGTGCACTCTCTGTCCACCTCGTTAACGGTGTTTGGGGTACGCTCGCTGTCGGTATCTTCGATATCACTGGTGACTACACTCTCGGCACTCAAGCAGTCGGCGTTCTCGCTTACGCAATCCCCTGCTTCGCAGCCGCAAGCCTGATCTTCTTCGTCATCAAGAAGACAATTGGGCTCCGCGTCACTGAAAAGCAAGAAATGCGCGGCCTTGACCAAGCCGAACATGGTCAAGAAGCTTACAGCGGCTTCCAAATCTTCAGCAATATGTAGTATTTAGAGCTTAGAACTTAGAACTTAGAACTTAGAACAAAGCTTTCTCTTTAAGTTCTACCAACTAAACTCTGCCAACTAAGTTCTACCAACTAAAAAGTATCTCTGTTGACTAATTAACCCCGGAATGAAAATTCCGGGGTTTTACGTTTTTCATCGGCGTTATCTTCGCTTCGTTTATAAGAACCGCTTTACAATTTCTGTAAAACAATAATTGTAATAATACCCCAAATTGCTCTTCTGCCTTGCAATTTTGCCTTTTTTGAGCGAAAAACGTCATTTTTAAAATTTTTGGCACATTTTTTGCATTTATAAGGGCAAAATTTTACGCCTCTGCGCCCGCAAAGCGCAGAACAAAGAACTGATCAGAAAGAGGCATTATGCTCGACGAATTGCACGAGGAATGTGGCGTTATCGGCATCTACAATGGCGATAGCGTTGTACGCAATGTAGCCATGGGACTTTACGCGTTGCAACACCGCGGTCAAGAAAGCGCTGGTTTTGCAGTTACAGACGGCGATAAAATCCGCGTCCGTAAATCCATGGGACTTGTTTCGACTCTCCTCCGCGAACACAATATTGACGAACTTCAAGGCTTTGCAGGCATTGGCCACGTGCGTTACAGCACCACTGGAGCCTCCACCCTCGCAAACGCGCAACCGATTCTCGTGAGTTGCAAATGGGGGCAAATCGCAGTCGCCCACAACGGCAACATCACCAACGCCAACGAGCTCCGCGCCGAAATGGAAGCCGACGGCCACATTTTCCAGACAACTTCCGACTCTGAAATTCTCCTCCACGAAATTGCACGAACAAACGCCGACACTTTAGGCGAAGCCATCAAAAAAGCCATTACAAAATTTACCGGTAGTTTCTGCCTCGTATTCATTAGCAAGGACTCCATGTTTGTCGCACGAGATGGCTACGGATTCCGCCCGCTTTCTATCGCCCGCATGGGAAAAGCCTGGTGCGTTGCCAGCGAAACATGCGCATTCGACCTTCTCGGCGCAAACTACGTTCGCGACATCCAGCCTGGTGAATTTTTGACTATCACGCAGAACGGCCTCCATTCCGAACGCTTCACACACAAAGACAGACTCGCCCATTGCATTTTCGAATACATCTACTTCAGCCGTCCAGATTCAAAGATATTCGAACAAAGTTGCGACAAGATCCGCCGCAAAATGGGAAAGCAGCTCGCCAAGGAATGTCCCGTTGATGCAGACATCGTGATTTCCGTGCCCGACAGCGCTACAACCGCAGCTCTCGGCTACGCGCAGGCAAGCGGCATCCGTTTTGAAATCGGACTCCTCCGTAACCACTACGTCGGAAGAACGTTCATTGATCCCACGCAAAACGTGCGCGAGCAAAAAGTCAAACTCAAATTCAACCCCATCGTGGGCGTACTCAAGAACAAACGCGTTTGCGTTGTCGAAGACTCCATTGTTCGCGGCACCACACTCAAGATTTTGTCCAAAATGCTCCGCGATGCAGGCGCTCTCGAAGTCCATATCCGCATCGCATCACCTCCGGTAGCGCACCCGTGCTTCTTCGGCATGGATTTTCCGAGCCAAGGTGAACTTGCAGCAAGCTCCATGACGCCCGAAGAAATCGCAAAGATGCTCGGTGTTGAAAGTCTCGGTTACTTAAGCGTTGAAGGCATGAAGGAATGTACAGGCGAAGGCGAAAATTACTGCGCTGCCTGCTTCGACAACGATTACCCGGACTACATCGGAAACAACACGAACAAGACGCGTTGCGGTTAAGCCGAAGCACAAACGATAAAAGAATTCTCTGTTGATGAAACAACCCCGGAACGAAAGTTCCGGAGTTTCATGTTATGGCAAAAAAGATTTTTAGGAAAACCACTTTTTAAAGCCAGTCTGCAAAAGACGCATCGCTTGGCATGCGCCAATCGGCGCGGGGCGATAGAGATATCGTTCCGACTTTCGGGCCATCCGGGATGCAACTGCGTTTGAATTGCTGCGTAAAGAAGCGATGTACAAAAACAGCAAGCGCTTTTTCGAGTTCTTCATCGTTAAATTTGCCAGCAAAAGCGTACTTCGCCAAGAACAAAAGTTTCTTGGGTGTTGCGCCATACTTAGCAAAATGATAGAGAAAGAAGTCGTGGATTTCGTAAGCGCCCAAAATGCTTTCGGTCTTTTGCGCAATTTGTCCGTTATTATCAGCAGGCAAAAGCTCCGGCGACACAGGCGTATCGAGAATATCATACAAGACATTCTTTAATTCCATAGCCGTCTTTGCATCTAGGCAAAACTTCAGCGAATTGTCCGCATACCAGATCACGATATGGCGAACAAGCGTTTTGGGAATATCGCAATTCACCGCATACATGGACATGTGATCGGCATTGTACGTGCTCCAGCCGAGAGCTATTTCGGACAAGTCACCCGTACCAACCACAATTCCGCCAACGCTATTGGCAATATCCATAAGAATCTGCGTGCGCTCGCGGGCCTGCACATTCTCGTAAGTCACATCGAGTTTTTGCGGGTCGTGACCGATATCCTTGAAATGCTGGAGGCATGCATCCTTGATGCTTACAGTCTGCAATTCAACACCTAAAAGTTTCGCAAGCTCAACCGCATTGTTCTTCGTGCGATTGGTTGTTCCAAATCCAGGCATCGTGAGTGCCAAAATTTCTAACGCAGGGCGTTTTAACAGCTTGAATGTTTCAGCAACAACCAAAAGCGCAAGCGTCGAATCAAGACCGCCCGAAAGGCCAATCACGGCACGCTTGGAATGAGACGCTTCAAGGCGTTTTGCAAGGCCCGCACACTGAATACTGAAAATTTCCGTGCACGATTGGTCTCGCGTTTCAGGCGACCCCGGAACAAACGGCATCGGAGATACAAATCGATACTGGAGCGCATCGCAAGCTCGCAGGCCATCGAAAGTAGCCGCCCGCGCATAGTAACTGCGACTGTCAAAATCTTGGAACGAGCCTTCGCTCAGCCGCTGCATATTCAAGCGTTCCACGTCGATATCGGCATAGATAATCTCCGTTTCGCGAGAAAACGGTTTGCTTTCGGCAATCATGCTACCATTTTCAGCAACCATCAAATGACCGCTAAAGACCATATCCGTCGTCGATTCATGCACACCCGCAGAAGCATAGACATATGCCGCCATGCAACGCGCCGACTGGTTCATCACAAGGTTCCTGCGATAATCACGTTTGCCCACAAGCGCATCACTTGCAGACAAGTTTACGATTACATTTGCACCAGCCAAAGCAAGTTCACCACTCGGCGGCGCTGGAGTCCACAAGTCTTCGCAAAGTTCAACGCCAATGCGAACCTCGAAACCATCGCAATTTGCAACTTCCGCGCAGTCATCGCTCGTGCAACCATCAACCGCACTAGAAGTTCCGCGACCCTTCACCGTGAAGAAATTTGTAATCGGAACTTCGCCCACGCCTTCTATCGCACACGTCACGGCACCCGCAACATTCCCTGCCGAAGCGCCACACGCCCCGCGCAACAAGTCGCGGCCACTCGAAAAATGGCGTTTTTCATAGAATTCACGCTGGTTCGGCAAATGGATTTTCGGCGTAACCGCCACGACGCGCCCACGTTGCACAAAGGCCGCGCAATTATACAAGCGACCGAACAAACGTAGAGGCAAGCCTACCGCGATAACAGCATCAGAATCCTTAAATGATTCCGCAATTTTCAACAGCGCGCGGGAGCTGTTCTGCAACAACAATTCTTGATGGAACAAATCGCTGCATGTGTATCCGGTAATACAAAGTTCAGGAAAAACGACAAAAGCCGCCCCATTGGAGACGGCGATATTTGCGCTTTTGATGATTTCTTCGGTATTGAAGGCCGTATCCGCTACTTTTAGAATAGGAGACACAGCCGCAAAACGATAAAATCCAAACATGATTTCGCAAGCAGTTTTTAATTGTTACTTGATTGTAGCCACTTTTGCTTTCGCATCGGCCATGGCACGCACCACAAGGGAAGCACCATTGGCGCAGTCACCCACCGCATAAATATGGCGAGAAGGATCCGGAATAATCGCTGTACGCGGCGTAAGCGTGAGGCCCAAATCGTTCACGATGCCTTCGGCGGGGACTCCGGTAAAGCCCATAGCGAGCACCACCAAATCCGTATCGATGACTTCGGTAGAATTCGGAACTTCGTTCGGCTTGAGCGGGCGACCCTGCGGGGACATTTCCCATTCGACGCGAACAGCTTCAACACCGGCAACGCGACCATCTTTCACGATAAACTGCTTGGAAGAAACATTCCAGCGACGTTCACCACCTTCATGCTGGGCATAACTTGTACGCAGCATGTACGGCCAATCCGGCCACGGCGTAGACGGAGAACGTTCCTCAGGCGGCTTCGGCATGAATTCCACTTGCAAAACGCTTTCACAACCTTCGCGGATGGCTTTACCCACGCAGTCGTTACCTGTATCGCCACCGCCAATCACGAGCACCTTGCGGCCCTTGGCAGAGAACTTTTCAGGATTCGTTTCGCCCGGTTTTTCGGCACCGTGCAAAAAGTCGAGAGCGAGGAAAATACCTTCGGCATCGCGGCCAGGAATCTTCAAGTCACGAGCATTCGGCGTACCGATGGCGAGGAACACTTCGTCAAAATTCTTGTGAATGTATTCCGCAGCAATATCCTTCCCGATTTCAGTATTATAGACAAACTTGATTCCAGCCGCTTCAAGCAAAGCCACACGGCGGTCAATCACGGACTTGTCGAGTTTCCAGTTCGGAATGCCATAGCGCAAAAGTCCACCGGCCTTTTCACGTTTTTCGTAAACCGTCACTGCAAACCCCTTACGGCGCAGCGCTTCGGCAGCAAACAACCCGGCAGGACCAGAGCCTATCACAGCCGCCGTCTTGCCATTCGGTTCCGCTTCGGGGAGCTTCACCCAACCTTCTTCATAAGCCGTTTCGATGATGAACTTTTCAATCTGGCGCACCATCACAGGGTCATTGTGCACGTTTCCGGTACAAGCCGATTCGCAAAGTGCCGGACAAACGCGGCCCGTGAATTCCGGGAAGAACGCCGTCTTGCTGATGATATCGTAAGCGCGTTCAGCATTTCCCAAAGAAACCGCGGCGTTAAATTCGGGAATCAAGTTGCCGAGCGGGCAGCCAGCACCATGACAGAACGGAATTCCGCATGTGTGGCAACGACCGGCCTGACCAACAATTTCAACAGAAGTCAGTCTACGTTCAACTTCCTTATTGTCCTTCACACGCTCTTCGACAGGGCGGTAGACATCTTGTATGCGTTTAATCTGTTCCATAATATGCTTCAACTTCTTTAGTGTTAAACTTTCAATGTTTAGTAGGAAGTTAGAAGTAGGAAGTAGGAAGTTTTTATAATCGCGGCATAGCCGCCTTACTTACACTGTCTACTGCCTACTGTCTACCGTCTACTTTCATTTTACCTTTCCCTGTAATGCGTTTCTATAATCCACCGGGAAGATCTTCACGAACTTCGGACGTTCGCTATTCCAATTTTCAAGAATGCGCTTGCCCTTTTCACTACCCGTTGCCTGAACATGCTGGCCGATGATATCGAGAAGTTCATGCTCGCTATCGGTACCCGGGAGCACACTTTCAAGGTCCACAGAATCCACGTTGCAGCTCAAGTCAAAGTGACCCGTTTCATCGTACACGTAAGCAAAGCCACCCGTCATACCTGCGGCGAAGTTCACGCCAACACGACCGAGCACAACCACGCGGCCACCCGTCATGTATTCGCAACCATGGTCGCCAACACCTTCCGAGACGAGGAGCATGCCCGAGTTACGGATACCAAAGCGTTCGCCAGCGAGACCATTAATGAAGATCTTACCAGAAGTACCACCGTAACCGATAACGTTACCGGCAATGACGTTGTCTTCGGCCTTGAAGCTTGCATTGCTTGGCGGGCGCACAATAATCTTACCACCAGAAAGACCCTTGCCCATAAAATCGTTGGCTTCGCCTTCGAGGTCAAGCGTAATACCCGGAGCAAGGAAAGCGCCGAAACTCTGGCCTGCGACACCCTGCAAATGAATCTTGATCGTATCTTCGGGGAGACCCTTCACGCCAAAGTGTTCATCCACTTCGCCAGAAAGTTCCGTACCCACCGTACGGTCGGTATTGTGAACAACAGTGCAAAGTTCAACAGAAGAGCCCTTGGCGAGCGTATCCTGCACAAACGGCAAGAGTTCGCGACGGTCGAAGTTGACCAATTCTTCCTTCACATAGTTCTTGTCGAAAGACTTGATGCCGCCTTCGACAGTCTGGAAAATCTTCGAGAAGTCGAGGTTGTGAGCCTTGTAGAATGCAATTGCCTGATCGCGTTCGAGCAAGTCGCTACGGCCGCAGGCTTCATCGAGGCTCTTGAGACCAAGGCTTGCAAGGATTTCACGAACTTCGTCTGCAATGAAGAAGAGGAAGTTTTCAACGTATTCCGGCTTACCGGCAAAGCGCTTGCGGTATTCCGGATCCTGAGTTGCAATACCCATCGGGCACTGGTTCGTATGGCACTTGCGGTCCATCACGCAGCCAAGGCTAACGAGCAAGTTTGTTGCAAATCCGAATTCTTCGGCACCGAGGAGGGCGGCCACCACAACGTCACGGCCAGTCTTGAGCTGACCATCGACCTGGAGCTTGATGCGGCCGCGCAAATCGTTAAGAACAAGAGTCTGTTCCGCTTCGGCAATACCGAGTTCCCACGGAAGGCCGGCATGCTTGATAGAAGTCAGCGGAGAAGCACCCGTACCGCCATCGTGGCCCGAAATGAGCACCACATCGGCATGAGCCTTAGCAACACCCGCGGCAATCGTACCCACGCCTACTTCGGACACGAGCTTCACGGAAACACGAGCCTTCGGGTTCGAGTTACGCAAGTCGTAAATGAGCTGGGCCAAGTCTTCGATCGAGTAAATATCGTGGTGCGGCGGAGGAGAAATCAAAGACACATTCGGAATCGAGTGACGGATGCGAGCCACAAATTCGTTCACCTTGTGAGCCGGCAACTGACCGCCTTCACCCGGCTTTGCACCCTGAGCCATCTTGATCTGCAAATCCTTAGCATGGCGCAAGTAGTCAATCGTCACACCAAAGCGGCCCGAAGCAATCTGGCGAATAGCAGAGCTACGGATATCACCGTTAGCAGCAGGCGTGTTGCGATCCGGATCTTCACCACCTTCACCGCAGTTGCTCATGGCACCGATACGGTTCATGGCAATAGCAATCGTTTCGTGGGCTTCCGGGCTCAAAGAACCAAGGCTCATTGCACCGGCCACAAAATGCTTGATAATCGATTCGCGGCTTTCGACTTCAGAAATATCAATCGGAGTCGTCTGCTTGAACTTGAAGAGTCCACGCAAAGTTGCCTGACGTTCAGACTGGTCGTTAATCAGCTTGCTGTAAGCCTTGAACTTTTCATAGTCACCGCCCTGCACTGCCTGACGGAATGTCGCAAGCGACTGCGGAGTCCACAAGTGCTTTTCACCTTCCTTGCGGAATGCGTACTGACCACCGGACTGGAGCACCTTGCTTGCATCAGCAAAGGCAATGTTCTGGCGCTCGCCCACTTCGCGTGCAATTTCTTCGAGGCCAATACCTTCGATGCGGCTAGCCGTACCCGGCAAGAACTTTTCGACAAGTTCATGATTCAAGCCGACAGCTTCGAAGATCTGAGCGCTGCGGTAGCTACGGAGGGTAGAAATACCCATCTTCGACATGATCTTCAAAAGACCCTTGTCCACAGCCTTTACATAATTTGCAGCAGCCGTCACCGGATCGACATCCAAGTCGCCGCTATGGCACATGTGGGTAAGGCTTTCGAATGCAAGGTACGGGTTAATGACTGTTGCACCGTAACCGAGCAACAAAGCAAAGTGCATCACTTCGCGAACTTCACCGGACTGCACAATCAAACCGATTTCCGGACGGACACCCGCTTCGACCAAGGCGCGGTTCACGCAAGCCGTGGCAAGCAAGCTCGGTATAGGTACATAGCCCCAATCGATGTTCTTATCCGAAAGCACGATGATATCGAAATCGTCGTTCACGGCACGCACTGCATCGCCAGCAAGGTTCTGCAAAGCGGCTTCCAAGACTTCGCCGTTACCACCGAGCGGGAACTGCATCTTGAGCACCTTAGCCTTAAAGCTCTTGTCACCGATATTTTCAAAGCGACGGATTTCGTCTTCGGTCACAATCGGGCGCGGAATCTTGATAAGGTGAGCCTGTTCCGGAGTTTCTTCGAGAATGTTACCGTGGTTACCGATGTAAGTCGTAAGGCTCATCACAAGCTCTTCACGGATCGGGTCAATCGGCGGGTTCGTCACCTGGGCGAACAACTGCTTAAAGTAGTTGAACAGCGGCTGCGGCTTGTCCGAAAGAACGGCCAAAGCAGCATCGTTACCCATAGAACCGATCGGTTCTGCACCGGTCTTTGCCATCGGCTTCAAAATAATAGACAAGTCTTCGGCAGAATAACCAAAACGCTTTTGCTGCACCAGAATATCATCAGGAACATCAGACGGATTGATTTCGCTAAAGAGGCCACGAACGCTCATCTTGTTTTCGGCAACCCAGCGGCGGTAAGGCTTGCTACGTGCCACCTGAGCCTTCATTTCGGCGTTCTTCAAAATTCTGTGGTTTTCCAAATCGAGGTAAATAATTTCACCCGGTTTGAGGCGGCCCTTTTCTTCGACTTCATCATCGCGCAAATCAAGCACGCCCGTTTCAGAAGCCATCACGAAGAGGCCGTCTTTACATAAAGTGTAACGTGCCGGACGAAGGCCGTTACGGTCGAGAATTGCACCCGCATTCACACCATCAGAGAAAGCGACAGCGGCCGGGCCATCCCATGGTTCCATCAACATGGATTCATATTCAAAGAAGCCACGCACATCGCGGCCGAGATAATGCTTTTGGCCCCATGCCTGCGGCATGAGCATCATCATCGCATGCGGAAGGCTACGACCCGCAGCGACGAGAAGCTCAAACATGTTATCGAGGCTAGCGGAGTCACTCTGTCCACCCGGAACGAGCGGCAAAAGTTTCTTGATATCGTCGCCGATAATTTCGCTCTTCAAGTGCGGTTCACGAGCGCGCAAGCTGTTGAGGTTACCGCGAAGCGTATTGATTTCGCCGTTGTGAGCCAAATAGCGGAACGGATGGGCAAGCGGCCAAGTCGGGAACGTGTTGGTAGAATAACGCTGGTGAACAAGCGCAATCGGGGATTCAAAATCGAGATCGTTCAAGTCCTTGTAGAAGCCTTCGATCTGACTTGCAAGCAAAAGACCCTTATAAACAATGCTACGACGGCTGCAGCTGCAAACATACAATCCGTTGCAAGCCTTTTCAATCAAGCGGCGAACCACATAAAGCTTAATATCAAAAGCCTGGTCCGTCTCAAAAGCAGAACCGTCAAAGAACACCTGGCGGATATGCGGCAAAGTTTCGCGAGCCGTGCGACCGATCTTGGCAGGATTTACCGGCACTTCGCGGAACTGGAGTACCTTCACACCCTCAGCTTCAGCAACTTCACGAATCTTAGCGTCAAAGCAGTCCGCTTCAAGCGTATTTTCGACAAAGAACATCGCCACACCGTAACGTGCCGGAAGTTCCGGGTACAACTTACGGAAGAACTTGTGCGGCATAGAAAGCAAAAGACCCGCACCATCACCAGTTTCCGGGTCTCCACCTGCTGCACCGCGGTGCATGAGTCTTTTCAATACGGTAATACCCTGCAACACAATCTGGTGCGAGGCAACATTATTTATATTAGCGACCAAGCCGACACCGCAGGCGTCGTGTTCGTTAATCGGGTCGTAAAGAGCTTGAGCTTTCATATAATTCCTTTTCTAATTTTTTTGCGACCACATTATGCAAAAACTGTGCCAAGACATAGACACAATCCAAAACACGCGTATCAATTAGTGAAAAAGCGGTCAAAAATGTAAAACTCGAAGTTTTGTCGCCAGGTCTGCGCAAATTACTATTACAATTTTTGAAAATAAATATCGGGATTTTACATTCAATGTAATCCAAAAAATAATTTCAGGCTCCAAACAGTCTCACCGAAGACCCACACGACGAAACCCTCTGTACAAAGCCTTGCATTGGCATTATTTTTGCAAAACATTTTTCCATATGAAAAATGCAAAAACAAATGCTTTGCCGCGGCTCTCACCTTTTACTAAATATGCATCCTCACGGATGCATTTAATACGGCTCACTCATGTCAAAACATAAATGTTTTGACGCGACACTTACCTTTAATTAAATTTGGCCTCATGATTAATTTTATCAAATCCGTCTATTCCGGCCTTTGCATCGGACTTGGCGGCACAGCATTCCTTTCTTGCGACAATAAAATCTTGGGATCGTTCCTTTTCGGTCTCGGACTTTTTACCATCCTGAATTTTGGATTCAACCTTTTCACGGGCAAAGTCGGTTACTTTGTCAACAAGAAACCCAATTATTGGGGATTCCTCGCCATCGTCTGGCTCGGTAATTTCGTTGGAACATTCCTGTTTGCAAAAATGATGGCCGCCACCCGATACGGCGAAGCACTCCAAGCCAAAGCAAATGCGCTCTGCGTTATTAAAGATAGCGACAGCCCCTTAAGCCTTGTAGTGCTTGGCATCTTTTGTGGCATGCTCATGTTCATCGCCGCGGACGGCTACAAGACCATCGAAAACCAAGTCGGAAAAGTTTTCACCGTGTTCCTCCCCGTCATGGTCTTTATCTTGAGCGGATTCGAACACTGCATTGCAGACATGTTCTATTTCTCGCTCGCAAGCGATTTTTCTTTGACAATGTTCAAGGCGCTTTTAGCGATCACGATCGGCAACACGATTGGCGGCGGGCTCATTCCGCTTATGCAAAAGCTGAAAGACAAAGCACCGAATATTTAAATACATAAAACGGCCGGGACAACCCGGCCATTTTAATATCTTGCGCAATTAATTCTCGCGTAATCGCAACGAGTGTGAAACGTTATCCAAGACGAGCGTTCACAACGTCCCAATTTACTATGCTCCACAGAGACTTCAAGTAATCCGGACGGCGATTGCGATAATCTATATAATAGGCATGTTCCCACACATCAAACGTTAAAAGCGGCGTGAGCCCCTTGGTAATCGGGTTTTGCGCATTACCTTCCTGTGTAATTACAAGCTTGCCCGAAGCATCGGCAGAAAGCCAAACCCAACCGGAGCCGAAAAGTCCAGCACCCTTCGCTTGGAATTCTTCCTGGAATTTTTCGAAGGAGCCAAAATCACGGGCAATCGCATCCGCAATTTTTCCCGTCGGGGCATTCGCCACCTTCGGTGCAGCAAACTGCAAGAAATACATGGCGTGATTCAGAATCTGGCCCGCGTTATTAAAAACGCCCCCATCAGCAGCCTTTACAATTTCTTCCAGAGACTTGCCCTCGAAAGCACTCCCCGGAAGAGCCGCATTCAAGTTATTCACGTAAGTTTGCAAATGCTTGCCGTAATGGAACTCAATCGTTTCGGCGCTTAAGACCGGAGCTAAATCAGTTGCCGCATACGGAAGAGACGGCATTTCAAATTTACCGTTGATGGGTTGAGTCATAGAAACCTCGCTTATATTTCTCACTTCTTTTTCCGCCAACATTGGCAGAACCTCTTTGTAATATACATAAGAAAACAAGAAATGTAACGTCTATAAATTAAATTCATCATCTAAACATAAAAAAAGCACTGACAAATCGAGAAAAATCCGAATTAAAAAGTTTCCTTTGTATATTATAATCATGCGAAATACTAGAAGATTTTTTCACGGAGTCATTCCTCTTCAAGGCATGACTGCTGCGGTTATCCAATACGAACGCAAGCGTTCGTGCTGTCTAACCTTGCACGTCATTCTCTTGCTCGCGATGCTGATGGCACCGCTTTTCGCACATGACTACTGGCTAGAGCCCGGAGATATTAAATGCGACGGTCTGGCAGGCCTATTAGGCGGAGGAGGCGGAGGAATTGCCACAAAAACAATCTGCGGTATAAAAATCCCTTCTAAAGGCCCCGACGATATTTTCCAGTGCTACACTCCCGACGACAAAGGAATCTGCCATCCAAGCAACCTCTACGCAAGCCGTTCGGAACTCCCCGCTCTAGAACAACCCAAAGCCTTAGAACGCGACATCAGCTGCTACCGGTATAAAAACGAAACCTACATCGTTGTCGAAACGTCCATTCCGGAACAAGTCATCGACTCCATGACGCAACACCCCATCTCGACAAGATGCTACATAGACAGCTTAAACTGTCAACAAGCAATCATTAAGCAAGATAGTGAAACGCGTAGTCCATACCATTTTCATTTTTGCAAAAACACCGAAACCACGGCTATGGGCTGCCCAGTTTCAGAAAAAGGGCTTTCGCTTGTTTTCAACGAAATGGGTCAATTGACAGAATGGAATCTCGACGCATTACGACTTTACCTTGACATGAAATCAGAAAACAATGTCTCGCGATTCATGGAGAGGGCGGAACAGGAACGAACTCACAAAATCAATTACACAATAACATTACCATGGAAATTTTCAAAAAATGACGCTATAGCACTCAGCACATCATCTGTTCAAAACGCAAAAGGAATGCAGTTTTTCTCGGGCACTAAAAAAGAAGGCCGAATCGACATAAAGCTTAATTCAATGCAAGACGCAATCAATACTTGCAAAGAACAGCCCTTGAAAAATTCGGTCCAGATTGGAGGTAAAAAATGATCAGAAAAACATTTGCCTCCATCCTATTTCTAGGCATCACCCTTTTATTCTCTTTCGCAACCTCAAGCGAAATTCCAGACAACATTCCTGCCTATTGCATCACTTTCACGAGCGACAACAGCTACAAGACATCACTCATTCATAAAGCAAAAGGCATTGAAATATCACGGAGCTACAGCCAAACTACATTCAACAATTTTCCTCGAAACCTGATTGATTCATCTCTTGAAAGCAATGTTTACCATCTAGAAAATGCAAAAGAAATCCTTCCCAAGTTTTACGGGAAAATTTTCCGCGGAAGCCAAAGCGAGAGCGACTGCAACGGCCACAAAGTAAAGCGCAAAGAAAAGGAATTCGATGTTCTGCTCGTCGGCCCATGCGTAAAATCCATGCCGGTCGCCCACTATTGCCACATCGAAGGGAAGCAACCAATTCTTCACCGCACCGAAACATTTGAAAATATTCCAAAGGTAACGCTATTTGAAACATCTGACGGTAACCGATACAGTGACATTTATTGCAGTGGCACCGCTAAAATGGAAAATATCACAGCATGGGACTTCCCAGAAATTGGCAAATTCAAGCTAGGCCATTTTGTAGAAGAAGACACATGCCACGGGCAAAGTTATTGGCGTCGGAACAACACCACAATCCTTCCCGAATACATTGATTTATCAGCCGACACCGCCTTTTCTGTCACAACGCCACAGCTAAAGCAACTCTACGGCAAAAACATTCCGATTACATGGGACATTTCCATGGAATGCAACTTTGACAAAGTAAACAAGTATATCGAATACGAAATTTTGATTACAGGAAAATGCCCGTCCAAAATCAAATACAACAGCAAAAAGCTACAGGCAATAGAGCCGTGGAGCAACAGCAAATTAAAAATACACGGGAAGAATTACGACTACTATACCAATAAGAATTGGCAAAAAATCTGCATCGAAAGGAAGGTTATCAAATGAAATACAGCACAATGCCTATATTCGTGATGATTTTCCTTTTCGTATTCCTTGCAGAATCTGCTTGGAGTAAAAGCCCCGTTCAATTCTGTGCCTCTTTCGAAGACGAGAGTCATTACAGATTGTTGCTGCTCGATGAACAGCAACCACTCTCCGATTTAAAACCGCAACCAGGGAAACAAGCAATTCCTGATTCAATCGATTGCGAGCACCACTTCTGGGTTCACTCACTTTGGCCCAGTTTCGAAGGCGATAAACGAAGCAACTTTAAGCGATTCAACTACGACGTAGGAAATCCAAGGGATATCGATAAGCAATGTCGCACAAACGCCTTATCCGCCAAGGATTCTCTAAAAAAGTTCGCAGTTCCTAAACTGGAATGGAATTACGCATCCATTGATGCATCCTTGTACGAAAGAGACTCGGCAGAGAAATTCCTAAAGCGTTTTTATAATAAAGTATTTACCGGCTATTGGATGGCAGACCTCGTCTGCGTTTGTCCGCATTTTGAAGCCGCGCATCAATCGCGTACCATCAAGGCAAAGCTTATCGGAAAATGCAAACCCGATTTCAAAAAAGAAAAGCGAATCATTCCCGAAAGCTACGAATTGCAAATAAAATTTGATGACGATGAGGATAACAAAATTATCCCGAAACTTAAAAATCCAAACTGGATTCCTTGTTACAGGGATGACTGGAAAGGGGGCTGTGAAATCAAGAACTACGCTAGTAAAAATACGATTCCCGTTCACGGACAAACTTCAGGAATCGACGAAAGTTTGGAATGCTATCACGTTGACGGAAAATTTTATCTGAATTTCGCCACCAATCTACCCAAAATATCCTACGGAACAAGCCTCGATTACCAGCCCTGCTATACAGACAGCACTCGCTGCAAATACGGTGATTATTCAGCCCCACAACTCAAGACCCCATTTTATTCATGCGAAAAATTCAACCTCAAGGAAGGCGGCTGCGAAACCGTTTCACACGGTCTTGACTTCATTGTTGCCGAAGACTTAAAATTTCACGGCTGGAACCGCGAAGGATATTTTTACTTCTTTAGGCAAAAGACAGAAAACGAATTGGACGATTTTTTAGGAAACATTTTCTACCATCGCAAGCCATTCAAAGAAGATTACAGCGACATATTGCCCGAAGGAATTTCAGACAAAGACATTTCCCGCATGGGCGACGAAGCAGCCAGCAAGACACCCGGAATGTTTTTCTATGACGGACTCTCGAAAGTCGGTTACGAAAAGTTCGAAAAGCCCATGTTCAAAAACCTCAAAGAAGCCTTGCAGCACTGCAAGGAACACCGATTCCAGGAAGCCCGCTAATCAATAAACCCCAAATGGCCATTTTTGCCATACTAAAGATCGCAAAAGGCCGTATCGCCACGAACTTCAGTGAAAAGCGGGAAAAGCTTTCCGCAATCTTTATCTCTTTTTCGCCATCTCTCCAATTACTAGGTTCTTTTTGTCCCACTTCGATGCAGTCGCCCGCCATAGCGTAATTCAAAAAAAAGAACAAGAATTATGAAGAACAAATATTTCATCTTTGAAAACATACAGCACACCATTCCCAATAAAAGCAATATACACTATTATTTTTTCCAAAGAATAATTTGAGGAAACGCAAATTCGTTATAAAATTTACAGAAACTACTGAAATCGGTTATATTTATGCATTATGCGAAGCATGCTAAAACTTTTATTTTTATTCGCCTTTATCTCCAACACATTTGAAAAAGAAATTCCTTGTTTCTATAAAAACAGAATGCTCTGATTTTTCACTTCCATTCTAACAAGTAGCAAACGTTTTACAAACTCAAAATTAAATGAAGATTGATAGCACGTTATGGCGATGGTTGATCTTATTCAAATTTGAGGCAAATACGACAATTTTTTCAAGTGTATAGTAATTTGATTATCAAGAATCCGGTAACGTTGGAATTTGTCGGTTTGAAGCCGGACGCCTCGTATTCGGAATCAAACCTAGAATCAGCAATTATCGGCAAAATGCAGATGTATGTAAATTACTAGAAGCTCTTACATGCAAAGGTAAAGCAGTGGATCAACGAATTCGAAACGCGACCCACTCCACCCCAAACGCTGAATATCAGAACAAATATACGAAAGTTCCTAAAGACACCGAGAAAAGTGGTACAAAATCAGCAATCGTAGCGACAGCACCCATCGTCACCGCAAAAGTTTCATTTATATGATAACCCAACGTAACATAATTTGAAATAATTTGCGGACTATCTACATTTGAAACTTTCGAATCTTTAACTTTAATCTCAGGACTATAACTACTGAAGCAATAACTTAAGAACACGTTCTTCCCAATAAAAATATTTAAATAAAAGCCTCCAAAAAAATCAACCAATACAGAACTACTCTTGCGAGAGCCCACAACTTCTATACTAGCCTCTTGATCGAGCAAACCTAAAAACACACCAAACTCAATATCTTTTGAATTAAATCCGTAAGTGACATGGTGATAAAAGCCATTACCAAAAGCGAAGCCGAACCCAATTACAGCTTTGTCAAATTTGTGAAACCACTCAAGCCCACCAGTAAGTCCAAAATTACTAAAGTGGAAAGTTCCTTCAACAACACCAGAATTACCAAGCCAATCCTTGTAATTTGCATTTTTTTCAATAGTTCCCTCCGTGCCGTATTTGAAAGACCCATGCAAACGCATCGTCGATTTATCATAATGTTGATAACGGCCTATACCCATAACAGCTGGAGACTCGGAGGTTTCCATCTTGAATTTTATTCTTCCATCCGTTGTCGTCGAGCAACCCGAAACAAGCAATGTTACGAACGCGACCGAAAGACAAATTGCCAACTTCGAATACCGCATAAAAGGAAAAATAAACTATTTGGCTAATTTTATACATTGCGTTCGCACTAAAGCATAATCCAAATTGAAGCAAAAAATGTAAAACGCATCTATCTGCCAAGTTTTTAGCATCCGCATCAATTTTTTCCACATAATCGATAATATTTAAGCACTTTAAACCCTTCGCAAAAGAAAATAATGTGCCTTTTCTCGGCACTCCAGGGCGACATATGGTCCGACGTCATCCCCGCAAAGGCTGAGATCTGCTTTCGCAAAGGCAGCATTTACATATTTTGTAATTTCACCTATAATTTTTCAAAATCTGTAATTTTCATAACGCGAAATAAACGCTCTTCAAATTTCCATTTTTTCGTTTTCATGCAAATTTAGCGGTTTTACAGGCAAATTTCCAAATTGGCACACTTTTCGCTTATAAGGCAGCGAAAAAAAAACTTAAGGAGATTGCCATGAGCAACGAATACAGATTAAAAGCTATCAAAGAAATCGCTAGCGAAGCAGCTGGCGCAAACCTTCCTGCAGCACCTGCAAGCATCGACTTTTACGGCGAGGACGTATTTAACGCAGACGCCATGCGCGCCTACCTCCCGAAAGAAATTTGCAAGAAGTTGTTCGCAACTATTGACGATGGCGCACCGCTCGACCCGAGCATCGCAGGCGAAGTCGCTCACGCTATGAAAAAGTGGGCTATCGACCGCGGCGCAACTCACTTTACTCACTGGTTCCAGCCGCTCACCGGCTCTACCGCCGAAAAGCACGACTCCTTCCTCGAACCCGAAAATGGCAAAGCCATTCTCGCTTTCAGCGGCAAGAACTTGATTGTCGGCGAACCGGATGCATCTTCCTTCCCGAGCGGCGGCCTTCGCTCTACGTTTGAAGCCCGCGGCTATACGGCTTGGGACCCGACCTCTCCGGCATTCATCAAGCGTCACGGCAATGGTGCAACACTTTGCATCCCGACCGCTTTCTGTAGCTATACTGGCGAAGCACTCGACAAGAAAACTCCGCTCCTCCGTTCCATCCAGGCTTTGCAGAAATCCGCTGACCGCCTCATGGGCCTCTTCGGCGTTACTCAGCAGAAGGTGAACGTCACTCTCGGTGCAGAACAGGAATACTTCCTTGTTGACAAGCGCTTCTACCTCCAGCGCCCAGACCTTTACCAAGCTGGTCGCACCTTGTTCGGTGCAGCACCTGCTAAGCACCAGCAGATGGAAGACCACTACTTCGGTAGCATTCCGGCCCGCATTTTGA
>CAMJNF010000039.1 GCA_946407235.1 uncultured Fibrobacter sp.
CTAGGGCAGGGCCCGCATATGAAGAACCACCGGCTTTGCCGGTGGGTTCCTTTTTGTATGCCGTTTAATGCTTGCGGAAAAAGTGTATGGAGATTCCCGCTCGGTGGCGAGAATGACATTTCTATAATCCGTGTTCGAGCGAGTAATCCGAAATCTTGATAAGCGTGTCGAGCGTGGCGTGCATTTTGGCGGTGCGTTCGGACTCCGCTTTGGCGAGATCGTGCTCCTGACGCATATCGCCATCAGCAAAAAGGTAAACCTCATCGTTGCTAGCAGTCTTTGAAACAACGCGGTAGTTGTCGAGGCCGAGTGCAGAATAGCCCGAGTATGCTCCTAGCGAGAGTCCGGCGCGTTCCTTTTTGACAATCGTGCTGTCTGCGTTCAGAGTGGTTTCTGTATCGCGCAGCAAGTTGTGTCCCATGAAAATGTTCGGGACTGCAAATCCGGCGAGTTCAAGTACGGTGGGGGCGATGTCGATTTGCGCGGCTGTCGTCGTGTCGCGGGTGGGTTCTAGACCTTTGCCGTGGATAAAAAACGGAATCCAGCTGATGTTCGAAAATCCGCCGCCGTTCATTGTAGAAACTCCATTTTCGCCCAAGGGAAATCCGTGGTCAGCCATGATGATGACGTATGTGTTCTTGTACCATTCTTCGTTTTGAATGGAGCGGATGAACTGCGCGAGTTGCCTGTCTGCATAGTTCATGGTGACGTTGATGCGTTCTTGCAGGGGGAGCGCTTTTTGCTCGTCGGTCATGCCGGCGGCAAAGTTGAACGGGTAATGATTTGAACGCGTCATGAGTGTGGCGAGGAACGGCTTGCCTGCTTTGGAGAGCGTATCGCGCACGTATTGGGCGGCATGATTCAAGAATGTCGAGTCGTCTTCGCGTTCACGGTTGTAATGCTCTGCGGTGTACCATTTGGCCATCCAAACGCCAAGATTGTCCCAAGCGGGGTCGGCGGCAGACATGTAGTGTGTGCTGTAGCCGTTGCTTGTTAGCACGGATACAAAACTGGGGAGAGACACATGCGCAAGATCGGTTGCCTGTGCGAGCCTAGAATGATGCGGGATGCCGAGGTGTGTTGAGAGGACTCCACCTGTTGTCGGGACGCCGCTGGTGTGCATGCGCATCCACACGTGAGAGTTTGCGGCAAGTGAATCGAGGAACGGCGTGGGCGAGGGCTGGATTTGAGGATTCATGTAGCCCGTGTTTAGCCCGCGATGCGATTCCATGAGCACCAAGATGAAATTCGGTTTCATTTCGCGCTGGGCGGCGAGCTTTTCGCTATTCAGAAGCGTTTTGGTCGGGATGCGGTAAAGCGGTAGGCCATGGCCTTCTTTTGCATCGGAAAATTTCCATAGGCTATCGCCTTCAACTCGCTGCCACAAGTTTTGGTAAGTGGTGCGGTAGGCTGCGAGATCTTTTTCGGTAAGCCCGGCTACTTTCTTTGATACAAAAAGGTCATTATAGACAAGTGAAACGACTGGACGGAGCTTGTTCATACGCGCGTTTCCGGTCCAGATAAAATAAACGAACAGGTATGAGGCGATGTAGAAAATAACCATCGCGATGGCAGACTTCTTTAGACGAAAACCTTCTGGTGTACGATAATGCTTGTACAGCAGTTTGTATACGCCGTAGGTCAGCGGCAGCATCAAGACAAGTACCACGAATTGCAAATAAGGAACGGACAAGTCGTTTGCCACGTAGTCGTAGAACATAGCAATGGACGATGTGTCTTTATATGTGTCCACAAGGCCGAAACTCAAGTGCCCGCCCAAGAATCGCTGGACTTCGTTATCGAGGAGCGTAAAGAGCAAGATGACGCTATGGAAAACGGTGTAAAGAATTGTCGTGATCTTTGCGACTTTTGAAATCGTGGCTTCGTTTGAAATGCCCGCGCTTCTTGTGTCTGCGATTTTCGAATCCGCACGTCTCGAACTTGCGATTTTTGCGGCTATTCCGCCGAGCACCATAAACACCACAAGCGCATTGCAAATCCACATGAAGTCGATGCAAACGGCATGGAATATAAACCAGTCCGGTTTTGAAACGAATGGGAATCCGTAAGGATTGCTACGGAACAACAGCATTACGCGGAGCAGAATGTGCGTTATCCAAAAGGCGAGCGAAATCAAAACCAAGTTCTTGGAGGGCTCAAAGAACTTGGCAATCTTTTGTATAAAGTATTTCATTTTTTAAGTCCGGTAATTTCTTTGTAGAGCGCGAGCTGGCGCTTGAAACAATCGTTCCAACTGAATTTTTCGGCGTACTTTCGCGCTTTGGCCTTTTTGTCGGTGAGGTCAGAATGATAGAGCTCGACAATGGCGTCGGCAAGCGCTTCTGGCGTGCGTTCCTTGAGAATTGTGCCTGCGCCTGATTCCGTAACATGCTCGAATGCGGCTCCTGCGGCTGCACCGACGAGGGCGTTTCCGCTAGCCATGCTTTCGAGGATGGAAAGGCCGAATGTTTCCCAACCGGAGAGTGCAAGCCCCATATCGACGCTTGCGTAATAGCGGGCCATTTCGTCAATGGAATTCACGAATCCGATGTAGCTTACATGCTTGTATTTTTCGGCGGCCGCTTGTACGAGCGGGAGGCTTGGGCCTGTGCCTGCAAAGACTATTGCGGGCTCGTGTCCTAGCTTTTGCGTTAGAATGTCGTATGCGCCAAGAATAAGGTCAATGCCTTTTTCATTGCAGTGCCTGTGCGGAAAGAATATCGTGAGGCGGTCGGGTTCACCGTCCTTGAGTTCTTTCACTAGCGCTTCGTCACGCCTGCTGGGTGAGAATGTGTCAATATCGCAACCGAGTGGAATCCAACGCGGGTCGGGAAGTCCGTTCTTTTTGAGACGCGCCATGGCTTCTTTTGATGAAGCTTGTACGCAATCAAAGCCGTTGAATTCTTTCTTTGCGTACCAGAAAGCAATTTTGCGGAAAAACGTTCCTGTGCCTGCGCCAAATTTTTTTGCAATAGGACGGCCAACGTATGTCACCGGAAAATCGGCATGCCAAAAGCTGAATAGAGCTGCATTAGGAACAACCTTTTTTGCAATGCGCCGAACGGCCGATGGCAAAATGTATGGCGAACCCACTTCAATCACATCCGGCTTGTATTTCTCGAGAATCGGGCGGATCTGGTCCGGTTTCCACATGAAGCGGTATTCCCAGTTGCCGGGGAATCGGAATGCTTCCACATGTTCGATGATCAACCCTTCGCTTCGAGTTTCCGTATAGGTGCTGGAGGATGGCATGACGAAGACTGAACGGACTTCGCTTTGTTTTTCGTAGAACGCCATTTTTTGCAAATGGTAACGGCGGACTCCGCCTCCTGACGGACTCCAGAAGTTGTTGAAATCGACAATGGTAAACATTAAGCTTCTTTCATGCGGCTAGATTGAGGATCAATCAGAATCTTGTCTTCGTAAACGCGGCTCGTTCCTAAACGCTTGGAATCGACGGAAAGGCACAGAGAGTTGTCTTTTTCTGTAAGCCAGTAAATCGCGTCGGAATCGCGGAGGTAGGCGCGAGGACCTAACAGTCCCATGTTGGAATCGATGAGTTCACCACCGAGGAATATGGGGATGTCGAGCGCTTTGTACAAGTCGAGCATGATGGACGAACGCTTTTCGTGGATGTCCGGGAGTTCCGGTCTGTCGGTAATCTTCAGGTGGTCGATGCCGTCAATCACGAGAACCAAATTCGGGTGTTCCTTGAGTTCCGGTTGGAGCGTCTTGAGAAGGTCGTTGAAGTCGAGTGAAGGCATGTCGTCCCAAATTTCGAGACGGTTGTTGCGAACATACGCCATCAAGTCGCGCGTTGCATCTGTAATCTTCTTATTGATTTCGTTGTCTGTATTTTGCTTGCGCACCGTGAGAATGGATTCCCCGATGAGCATGGAAACAAAGCGGTCAAAGATTTGACGACGAGGTGTCTCGTAGGCAACGTAAATGATCTTGAGGTTTGGATTGCTTTCGATGAGGTCAAGCGTGAGGCTTGAAAGCAAAAATGTCTTGAGACCAAACGGGTGCGAGGATACAAAGAAACAACCCGACTGCACACCGTCGATTTCCTTGGTGAGCTTGGGGAACGTGTTGAGTGCGTAACCCACGCTTTTGTCTGGTGGACAAGCCATGGCCGTATCGAAGTTTTCCTTGATGTCTTGTAAAAGCATGGAGCGGCGGTGCGAATGAATCGTATCGACTTCGGTTTTTTCGATAAGGTCGAGTAGCTGGTCTGCGCCGTTCTTGCGGACGAACGTGTCGACGGATTCGTCTTTCGGGAGCACGATGGACTTGAGGCTCATGTGCATTTGTTCGGCAAGCTTCAAGTACTTCTGGATCTTGAGTTCCTGGCTCCTGCGGTCTTCTTCACGACGTAAAAGAATTGTGAACGATTCAGCACCGCAAGCTTTGAGCTTGTACAAGTGGTTGATGTTCAATTCTTGGAACATTGTAGAGACAACGCCGGAGATGCCTGCGAGGTCGGCCGTAAGTGCATCAAAGAACCCTTGTACAATAATCGGGTTTTCGCTGTCGCCCTGGATGTTGAACGGAATGACGGTTGGTCCGGAAGCGTACGTGATATACGTATGGCTCTTCTCGTTATCGTCGATAAGTCTTCCGTAAACAGAATGGATGACGCCCTTGGAGTTTCGGGCCGGAATTGTAAGTCGAGGCTCGTGGTAGGCTTCAAGGTTGTCGAGATAAAAACTGATTTGGTGGCGTTCTATGCCAGATAGCATGCAATAGCTGATAAACGGTTCCGGATCACCACTATAGTAGCCAAGCCCGTAAAGCTGGGCCTGACCGATGCTCCAGCCTCGGGCTTCCAAGAACTTTGCCGAAGACGGGCTCTTACAGGCGGCCCAGTGGCAGTATCGAACGAAGCATTCTAGAACTTTGGATTTCTCCCCGCCGACTTCCTTGACCCACGGGTGTTCGCTGTCCTGGTTGTTCGCCAGGTCCTTGTCGAGTGCGCCGAGGAATTCATAGGCTTCGGAACGGGCGGTCTGCTCGTCCATGCCGTTGAAACGGCTCTTGACGAGAAAATCGACCAAGTCGCCTTCGCTACCACATTGTAAGCAGCGGTAACGCCAGTAGCCAAGTGCATCGTAGAAGAATAACGATGTTTCTTCGGGAGAGTGGAACGGGCAGCAGGCTATAAGGTTTCGCCCCCAACGACTCAGAGGAATACCCAGTTGCCTTGGGTGTGCTTTAGTTCTCATATAATCTGCATGTTCCTGATCAATCAGCATGATAGCCTCCTATAGAGAAATCTAATAAAGAACGCTCCCGTAAATGCGTTTTTTTTTGAAAAAAAAGCAATTCTTATCTATTTTTTTGCCTATGGTTATTCTTGGTATCGATCCGGGGTCCATTACAACCGGGTATGCTTTCTTGAAAAAGGCGGACAATAGGATTCAAGTGCTCGAATATGGCACGTTTCATGCCAACGCCACAAAAAATCTTGAAGACAGGCTCGTGCATATCGTTTCGGAGCTTGAAAAGCGCCTGGAGCTTTACCATCCGGATGCTTTGGCGATGGAAGGAGTGTTCTTTGCGAAAAATGCGAAGAGCGCCCTCGTATTGGGGCATATTCGTGGGGCGATTCTTGTCGCATGTCGCCGTCGCGGAATGACTTACGAGGAATACCCACCGCGTGTTGTAAAGCAGGCTGTCACCGGCGATGGGGCTGCCTCGAAGGAGCAAGTGGCGAATATGGTCTTTGCTCATTTGGACATTGCGGATTCGGAGCTTCCGCTTGATGCAACGGATGCGCTTGCCATTGCGTGGACTCATGCTAATCCTGCCCCTCTTGCGCAGTCGCTGCTCGGGAAAAAATCGTCTACGAGAAAGAAAAAGGCTACGGTCCAGCAGTGGAAGGACTTGATTACAAAAATGGGAGGGACCATTCAATGACGGATTCTTTGCAGTTGTTGCCGTATGGCCTTGGAACGCCTGATTTGGTGGAATTCCAACCGGGATATTTTGTGGATCGCGCGATTGTCGATGATTTGCAGTCCTTGGCTAGTGTAGCGAAGGCTGATGGTTTTGAATTGCGGATTGAATCCGCGTATCGTTCGTTTGAAAAGCAGCTTTCGATTTGGAACCGCAAGGCTCGCGGAGAACTTCCGCTTTTGTCGGAGACGGGTGTGCCGATGGAACGCCCCAAGGACGAAGAAGAGTTGATGTACGCGATTCTTACGTGGTCCGCGCTTCCGGGGGCGAGCCGTCACCATTTGGGGACGGACATCGACGTGGTCGATGGAGCTGCGTGTCCGGAGGGCTACGAAGTTCAGCTCACGCCTGCGGAATGCGAAGGTATGTTTGCGAAATTCCATGCGTTCTTGACGGCGCGCATGGAGACTGGGACATCGTTTGGCTTTAGTCGAGTGTTTGTTCCCGGTCGTGGGAAAATCCGCCCGGAGGGCTGGCACATTGCGCACTTGCCGACATCGCGTAAGCGGTTGGAATCGTTCTCGCTTGATGTCTTGCGTCGCATATACGAACGCTCGGAAATGGAATGCAAACGCGCCGTTCTTGCAAATCTCACGAAACTCGCGGAGGAATACATATATCCTTACTTTATTTAGAACTTAGAACTTAGAACTTAGAACTTAGAACATTACTCTTCTCTCTAAGTTCTGCCAACTAAGTTCTGCCAACTAAGTTCTGCCAACTAAGTTCTACCAACTACCTACTATGAAATTTACTCCTGAATCTCGCGGGATCATCCGCTTACCTTCGTCTGAATATGGCCGCTCTGTGTTGGGCGCTCCGCTTCTGTACTTCCCGTGCAAGAGCGAATGCAAGTTGCTTGTCATGGCCGGAATTCACGGCGAAGAGCCTGAAACGACGTTCTTGTTGAGTCGTGTGCTACGGGCTTTTGATGAACCTTTTGATTCCGTTGCGTTTATCTTGTGCGCAAACCCTGATGGTGTGGCGCTAGGAACTCGCGGGAATGCAAATGGCGTTGATTTGAATCGCAATTTCAGGACGCAGAATTTCTCGACGGAAAAAGTTGGCTCGCGCTCAATTCTTGAAGCGTCTCGTGATACGTTTTTGTCGCCAGGTGCATCTGCCGAAAGTGAACCGGAAACGCAATCTCTTGTAGCCTTGGTAAAATCGCTAAAGCCTGCGGGTGTGCTTTCGATGCATGCGCCGATGGCCTGCGTAGATGCTCCGCAAAAGACCGAGCTTGTCGAGAACCTGATGGCAGTATTCAATTTGCCGTGGTTACCGGATATTGGGTACAAAACGCCGGGGAGCTTCGGGACGTGGTGCGGTGAGCAGGGAATCGAATGTGTGACTCTTGAACTCCCAAGAATGTCCCTAGAGCATTTGTTCGACCGCTATGGTTGTGCGTTCGCGGATTTTCTGGAACGCATGGCGTTGCGTTAGAACGCTTCTATAATCTCCATAAAAAGAAATGCCCGCTCGCGGCGGGCATAACTTCAAATTAGCGACTGACGGCTATCCACTGTCTACCGTCTACTTCCTACTTCTTACTCTTCATTGCTTCTTCGATGATCTGCTTGCGGGTGGCAAGACCCACTCCAAAGCCAATCAGCATGTAGCTTGCACCAAGGATGAGCAAGTATTCAAGAATGTACGGCACCTTTTCGTTGTAGAAAAGGATTCCTGCAACGTAGGTGAGCAAAATCAAGACAATCTGGAAAATGTTGAATGCCTTGTTCTTGCGCGGCTGGAGCTTCGGGAGGAACAGCGGGCTCACCATCAAGAATCCCGTTGCGACAAAAACGATGACCGGAAGCCAGAAAAGGAAAGAACTCGGGTCAGCAAAGATGCCTTTGCTCTTGAGGAATACGATAAGGGTGGCGTTTACCATGCCTGCAAATGTGGAGGGGAGGCCGGAGAAGTGGTGGTGGTATGTGTCGGAATCGCAGGCGTTGTACTTGGCGAGGCGCATAGCGGCGCAAAGCACATAAATAGCGAGTGCGACGACCATCAGGAGTCCGTGGTTCTGGAACCAATCCGGTGCGTAAATCTTGTAGGAGAAGAAAAAGCAGAATGCCGGGGCAAGACCGAAAGCGATCAAGTCGGCGAGGCTATCGAACTGTGCTCCGAATTCGGAACTGGCGTTCACGAGGCGAGCGGCAAAACCGTCAAGCTTGTCGAAAAGGGCACACAACATGACAAAGTAGGCGCCCATGCGGATTTGGTCTGCCGTGCTAAACGAACTGAACGCTCCGGTTGTCCAGCAAATGGAAAATACACCCAGCAAAAAGTTCAGGCTTGTGAAAGTATTTGGCAAAACAAAACGTAATTTTCCCACGATAAACTCCTTGAATTAGTCGTCTAAAGATAATTTTTTTAAGGGGAAATAGAAACTTTTTTATTGATTATCCTGCTGCTCGACGGGTACAATTTCCCAAAGTGCACTTACTCCAGTTGCAACGATCAGGTTGTTGGGCGGAGCGTACGGGTTTTCTTCTGTAGGGAAGTTCGTCCAATGCTTGGTCGAGAACTGGTAATAGGTTGTAGGTCTATACACGATTGGAATCATGGGGACATTGAGCATGAATTCCTTGTTGAGGTTGCGATAGATCTGTACGAGTGAATCTTCGTTCGTGATTGTCGGAATGTCCTTCAAGAGTCTGTTGATTTCTGGATTTTGGAACCGTCCATGGTTTGCATACGCCTCTTCTCCGATAGGCTTGTAGTCGCTGCTGCTTAGCGCCTGGTTAAACCTGTGCCATGGGTTTGCGATGGATAGCTCCGAAGACGGAGTCTTTATGGTGAGGTCGAATGCTCCACGGCGGAGGTCTATATCCCATGTGCTGTAGTCTACAATCTTTGGAATTGCGGTAATGCCGATTTCGGCAAGCGATTCCACGATGATGTTGATGGCGTCAATCCAGTCGTACCAGCCTTGAGGGCTTTCGATGGTAATATTACGGACAAGTTTTTTCTTCTTGTCAAGGAGTTGACCTTCGCTGTTCCAGGAAAAGCCTGCTTCAGTGAGAATTTCGCGGGCTTTCTGCGTGTTATAGCTGTACCCGTAGCGCTCAGCGTCTTCTTTGTTGAAATACTTTTTTTCGGGGCCAAAAGGAAGGATAAACCCGGGTTGCATGGCGGGCGTGTAATTCGAAAAAGCCTTTGCTTTGATCTTTTCAAAGTTGATGGCATGGGCGAGAGCGCGCCTAAAGCTTACGTTGTTGAACGGATCTTTTGGGGTGGCAATGACAAGTGCGGTTATCGTTGCCGGGAGTTGGTACGGTTCTTCGCGGCTCCATGCTCGAATGCTGTCCTTGGACTTTTCCCAAATTCTTGGCAAGAATATTGAAGAAACGTCCAGATTTCCGCGAACCATGGCGCTATTAAAATTGTCGTTGTTGTTGTAAATCGGGTGGATGATATATTTTGGGGCGGCCTTACGTCCCTTGTAGTGGTTGTTGTGCCAATAGTTGTCGACTCGTTTCAGTACAATTTGATCGGGCGTATAAGTAAATAAATTGTATGGACCCGATACAATGGGATTCTCGTCATTCTTGAATTCAAGAATTTTCTCCATGTTGTAAGTCTTCCCGCTTTTTGCAGACTTGATGAGCGGTTCAAAAACCGACTTGGGGAGAATCGACGTTTCGGCAATGGCGTTTAAGACCATGAGCGGGTTTCTGTTGGCGGGCAAATGGAACGTGATGAGGTTGTCACCATCGTTTGTGATGTTTTTGATATTCTTCCAGTTGTTGTGATGGATGGTCGGGAGTAACGAATCAATCCTGAACGAGAAAATGACATCTTCAGGAGTGACCGCTTCGCCGTTGTTCCACTTGGCTCGCGTGTTCAAATGCACGGTAATGCTCGAATCCGTTTGCTTGTAAAAATCGGCAAGCATCGGGTCGAGTTTCCCAGTGAGTTGGTTAAAAGAAAGGAGCGCTTCGTACATGAGCCGGATGTTCCCGTCAGTAGGGAAGTTCGGGTCCGGATCGAGCGGATTAAACGTGGTCGGTGGCGCCCAGTCGAACCCACCGATGTACAAAGTCTCGTTTCGTGGGTAATCGGAATTGATAGCTTGTGGCGTTTTGGAAACTTCTTCCTTGCAGCCTGCAACCATGAACGTAATCGCCATGGAAAGGGTGCTTAGGGCAAGTTTCTTGAATTGAACGCTCATTGTATTCCTACAAAAAATAACTTAGTAAATTTAGTGAGAAATGGAAAAACTGACCACTAAAATTTAATTTACTAATAGCTATAAGATTCCCGAATGGAATGTCTTATAGCGAAAATCCATAAAGGACATGTTTGGGGGAGGCGCTAAACAGCATATGGTTCAAAATAAAGGGGGAGCCTGCGCCACCGGGGGTGCTGAATGTCTTTACGACCTTACCTGTCTTTATGGATAATGCAATAATTTCGTTACCTTGGTCTATCCATGCTTTGCCATCGTAAATGAATGGTTTAGAAAAAATGGATCTTTTGCCTTGATATTTCCAAAGCGGCGTACCGATATTTGAATAAAGATGAATGGACTGGTCCGCAAGAGAAATGATGATTTTATCTTCGTTCTGGTCCCGGAGAACCTGTATGGAAACTATGGGATATTCCATGAGCACCTGCGTGGGACTGAATTCCTTGCGCTTCGTATTCTGCAAGAACAACTTGTTTGTGCTGGACGCGAGAACGAGCGTAGAATCGATTCCTTCCATGGCGGTTATGTTGACTTGAACCTTGTTTATCGAATTGTCGATGGTCAGGCCATTGTCGTCGTTGAGGCGCATGAGTTCACCGTCGAGGTTACAAAGTTGCAGAATGCGGTTCAGCTTGACCACATGGAATGGCATGGAATAAACCTTGCGGGACCAAATGATGCTGTTGTTTGAACGGGAAATCTTGAGCAAGAACCCGTTCCACGTTGCCGCGTAAATGTAGTCTCCGTTTATTGTGAAATTGAATGTTTTGCCGGGCAATTGCAAGGGCTTGTTGAATGAATCCTTGTTCATGTCGTAAATGTTCATCTGGTAGCCCGTTGAAATTACAATCGAGTTCTCGTCAGATACGATGACGGGGGCGTTTCCGATTTTCCCGATGAACTTGCTCCAGCGTTGTTCGCCGTTTTCTGCGTTGATGCAGATGAGCTGTTCTGTTGCGGGGTCTACCGTGTAAAGGTTCTTTTTGGATCCGAGCAATTGCGGGTACATGGTTTTGGGCGAGACGCTCAGCTGGCTTGCGAAAGTAGCTCCGATGACCTTCTTGTAGTACTTCAATACGACACGTGCAATTTGCGGGCTGCCGGTAGAAAGCCTTACGGTTTCGGCCCATGCTTTTTGACGTTCCTTTTCGGGGGCTTTTTTACGTTCAAGATTGAATGCTTTGAGAAAATGGGCTTCGGCGTTACCGGGCTCGTTTTTGATGATGGTGTCAAGAATGTGTTCGATGTTGTCCCAGCTGTTTCGCTTGGCCATGTGTACGGCACGGGAGGCGAGCTTGCTGGAATATAGCGGGCGCTGGCCGTAATAATGGGCGTCGATGGCGTAAATCCTTTTATTGTCAAAAGGAATGTAGATAAAACGTCTTTTGGCAATCGGCTGAGTCATGGGGGACTTGGCTAAGTTGAAACCCCATAATGGACGTAGCAGCGTATCGACCGTGATGACGGAACCTTCGTTCGAGAAAAGCCCCAGAGTGCCTTGCGCAAGCGAGTATATGTTCGAGGCGTTTGCACGGACGGTCGAAATGATTTTCCCTGTGTTGTAATCGTATAAGGTAATTTTTCCGGAAGCTTCCAACGTGACGATGTTGTTATCGAAATTCTGGATGTTTTCGATGTTTCCGATAGCGGCTTTCCAGAGAGGAGTGTTTGGGTCTTGTGCTTTGTAGCAGAAAAGTTCATTGCCAGAGACTAGGTAGATATTATTCTTGAAAACAAATATTTTCTGAATGATATCGTATTGGGCAATCGTGAACGATTCCGTTGCCGTACTTGCGGAGATAAAGTGAAGCGCGTTGTCGGTGCAGTTGACAATGAAATTGTCGTTTACGATTTGATCGTTCAGCAGCTGGCAGGATGTATAATCCGTGTTGCCTTTGATTGTAGTCCCTTTGCGGTCAAAAATGGTAAAACCTTTGTTCGTGATCGCGATGGCTATGTTGTTCACTGCAGTAAACTGCGAGACGTTCTTGATCTCGTAAGAAATTTCTTGATTTGGCGCATTATGGGGCCTGTAGAAAAGCGTATCGCGGGTAGAGTTCTGGAACCACATTCCATCGGAGTTGATTTGCAGCAGATGGCTGTTTTCGCTCAGCTTTGTTGATAATTCGATAACCATCCCGCTTTCGATTTTTGCAATGTGGCCATTTTCAAAAAGAATGTTGGCGTTTTTGCCGTCAAAGAATTTACGGATGGGACTGCGGAGAGGGATGATTTTTTGCAGTAGGCGCTCTGGGACAAAGCTTGTGGCGGCGTCTCGACCGGCAAGCCAGTATGCCTTGCTTGTATTTTGCGTGAATGCCTGGCTTCGGCTGTAGAAGTGGTTTGCTTGTGCTTTGTTGTTTGCCAAGTCGTAAATCTTGCCGAGATAGAAAAAGGCCGATTCCTTATCGTCGTTATCGCCTTGACGAGAAATTTTTTCGAGCAGACGGATGGATTCGTCGACTTCGCCTTTCATTTCGAAGAGGTAGATGGCTTCTTGGAGTTGCGAGGCCATCTTGCTTGCAAATGCGTGGCTAGAAAACAGCGAACAGAGGGCGAGGATTGTAAGAATCCACGCCGTACCAAAGTTTTCTTTTAGCCAAGAATTACGCATCGAACTTGTAGCCTGCTCCACGGATAGAAAGGATGATTTTCGGGTTTGCCTGATCGTCTTCCAGTTTACGTCTCAAGTTTACGATGTGGTTGTCAATCGTTCTTGTCGAAGGCATGTTTTCGGGCGTGTAACCCCAAAGGTCTTGCAACAGGTCTTCACGCAACACGACTTCGCCGCGGCGCTGCCAGAAGTATTTGAGAATCTGGAATTCCCTCGTCGAAAGTTCGAGCGGAACATCGCCTTTCGTGGCGATGAATTTCTTGAAGTCCAAATGGATGTCGGCAAAGTCGATGGCGTCGACAGATGCGAGCTGCTTTGTCGGGCGAGCCTGCGTTTGCAAGTCGATTCTACGGAGGAACGCCTTCACGCGCGCAAGAAGTTCAAGAATCGAGAACGGCTTTGTCACGTAGTCGTCTGCGCCCATATCGAGCCCAGCCACCTTGCTAGTCTCTTCGGTCTTTGCGGTCAGCATGATGATAATGCATTCCGGGTGCTTTTTGCGAATGAATCGGCAGACTTCAAAACCGCTTTTTTTCGGGAGCATCACATCCAGCAAAATCAGGTGTGGCTGGAACGAGTCTGTTTTTGCGATGGCTTCTTCGCCGTCACATGCCGTTTCTACTTCGTAGTTTTCGAGCTCAAAGTTATCCTGGAGCCCAAGCCGGATGATTTCTTCGTCTTCAACAATGAGAATTCTGTGTTGTTGCATAATCATTCTGCCTTTTTGAACCGTACGGTAAATGTGGAACCCTTGCCGGGCTTGCTGGTGAGGGAAATCGTCGCCTTGTGCGTTTCTGCCACACGTTTTACGATGGCAAGTCCGAGGCCCGAGCCTTTGGTGCTGCGCGTCATTTCGTCACCGACCCTATAGAAATCATTAAATATATTCTTTTGCTCTGAAGAAGGAATTCCGATTCCGGTATCGGCGACCGCGAAAACGACTCTGTCTTCATCGGGGGCGACCGTTATGGTGATGTTTCCTGGAGCGTTCGTGTACTTAATGGCGTTTTCAATCAGGTTCTGGACCAAGCTGTAGAGTGCTGTGTAATCGCCAATCACGAATAAACCCGGTTCAATTTTTGTATTGAACATGAGGCCTTTCTCGACGCCAATGTCTTCTACGCTATCAAAAACTTTCTGCACGCAGGCCGAGAAGTCAAGCTTTTCCCAGTGGAATCCGCCCTTGCCGTGTTCCATACGGGTGTAGTTCAAAATGGCGCCAATCAGGTTTTCGAGGCGGGTCGCTTCTTTACCGATGAGTCCCGAATATTCCTGAACTTTCTCGACTTTTTGGACACGCCCTCGGGCCATCATTTCTGCAAACATCTTGATGGAGGTGAGCGGCGTCTTGAGCTCGTGCGAAACGCTCGAAAGGAAGTTTGCCTTCATGGCCAAGAGTTTGTGTTCTTGCGTGAGGAATCTGAACATCACGATGGAGCCGAGCAGCACCGTAATGAGCGAGAATGAAAGGAGCCCGTACATGAGGAACATGCGCTTGCGCGTTTCTTTCTTGATTTCGCTGAGACCTTTTTCGTATAAGGTAAGAGTCCAGGAAATGACCTTGTCGAGCTGGACTTGAGTCATGACGGCGGAACTGTCCGAAACGTGACCGAGGATGAGCGTCTTGTCGGAACCTTCGGTGATGGAGTAGGGAATTCCCTTCCAACCTTGTGCCGAGGTCTTGAGCTTGGAACGCATGCGTTCGCGGTATTCATCGATATTTACCTTGGCTAGTACAACCTGATCGCCGGAGAGGATCGGGTAGCTCATCTTGATAAATGTCGACTTGTTGTTGCTCATGATGTCGATGCCGCTCTTGGAAGTCGTTTCTTTGTTCAAGAGCGTATGGACGATATCTTTCTCGTTGAAGAATATGTCCATGTAGCCGAGCTGGCGGTTGAAGTTCTCGCGCAAGTTCCAGAAGGCTTCGCGTTTTTCTTGGCTTAAGTTTTCGAATGAAAGAATTTGTGTAAATGTCGTTTCAAAGAAGAACTTTGCCGAGGAGAGGTTTTCGATGTTTTCGCTTTGCAAAAACTGATTCAAGACTGCAATGGTGTAGTCTTCGGCTTCTTTGTGCTTCTTTTGTGCTACGAGAATTTCAAAGTGGAGCAGGTTGACGGAGCGCGTCAAGTCGGAATGAAGGTAGCCCTGCTGGTGCGGGTGCTCTTCGAGGATGTTCAAAAGGCGGAGTGCTTCGTCGTAGTCCTTGGTCTTGTAAGCGATGCGCACAAGTCCAAGGATGTTTTGGATGTGGTCGTCTTTGGATTCGTACGAGAACCGCAGCTGGCGAGCCGACCGAGAGAGGTTGGCCGGCTGCGGCATTGCCGAAGTCACCTCTTCGCGGAACAGCATCTTTTCAAATGAACTTGCAATGCTGTTTGAAAAGTCCGAAGTCTTCGAAAAATGCTTGGACGAAATATCGGGGTAGATGAGCGTCCCGTTGTTGTACAGGAACATCGCCTCGATACCGTTTACCGTCTTGAACTGCGTTGCGTTTCCGAAATCGAGCAGGCTATGCGGTTGTTCATAAAGGTAAAGCGAGGCGGACTTGACCTCTTGGAATATCTTGCTCTGTTCCTTGCTAATCGTTGATTCGCATTGTTCGCGGAATGTAGCAACGCTTTCGCTGAAGTTCTTTTGTGCAAGGAACGCTTCGTTCTGGATGTTCCTCACACTCAAGAACGAAAGGATTGCCGTGGGCAATACAATGCCCCCTGCAAAAAAGGAGAGAAATAGAAGATTGCTACGAGATATCCGCATTGGCGTCCATTTCCTTAAAATGGAACATGCGCCGACAATTCAGGATAATTGAGTATAAGGACACTTCCGGCCATCAGCAAAGCCAGTATCGATATCGCAACTCCTATTATAATCAGTAAGTTCTTTGTCACTTCGCCAAGTTCGCCTGATGTGTTACAGAGACCTTGTGTCCAATTTCGATATGACGGCTGTTCGAATAGACCTCGCGAACAAGAACTGTAGATTCGTTATCTGTTGCTCTTGAGATGACACCACGTCCAAGGAGTCTTGGCGGAAGCCCTGCATCGGTCTTGTCTTCTGCCCAGATTGCAATGGCATCACCTGTATTGAATCCCTGCTTTTCGCCCTTGTCTACCAAGATGTAGGAGTAAGCGCCGATGATGAGCATCGGGTCCATCGTATAACGGATCATCGCCATTTCTTCAATCTTAGCTTCGGCAACGGGGGTATAGCCAGTGACGTTCAAAACGTTGAGCGGCTGTTTCATACGGGCCTTGGAGTGGTCCATCTTGATTTCTCTAAAGCTTTGGACAACCTTTGCTCTCGAAAGAGTATCGCCAATGGCGGTAATCTTTGCATATCCCGTAAGTCTGACCAATGCGAAATTGTCGTAGCTTTTTCCCTGTTTACTCGGCACTTCAATGGCGCGTGCATCTAAGATTTCGACAAGGTCACCCTTCTTGAGGTTGGGGTTTGTCTTTTTGCCGATGCCTACGACTACTTCGGATTCAGGAATATGGATAATCGGTTCCTTCTTTTCGCCGGAGCGGATAGAGAAGAAACGTTTGTCCTTCTTGAGGGAGTCAAGCGTGTAGACTTCGGGGGCGAGAATCTGGTAGTAGCCGTTGAAGATCTTCGGAGCAGGACGCTTTTTATAAAGGTATGTGTCTGCTTCCTTTTTCTTCTGCTGCTTCTTGTCCTTGTCGCGAAGGTTTCCCAGCATGTTTTCGAAATCGCCGTTGCGGGCGTCTCTTTCGTCACAGCCAACAGAGGTTATACCTTTCGGCAAGTTGGAATCCGCGACCGCGGCTTCGCAAGGTCTTGTTCTCGGGAGGCGGTTGCCGTCAATGCCTTCGCCTAAATAGATGGAGTCACCTGGATAAATCCAGTGAGGGTCTTGAATGTGCCTATTGTTTTCCCAGAGATCCGGCCAAGCGAACGGATCGTTTAAGAATTCAGCACTCAGGTCCCAGAGGGTATCGCCTTTTTTTACCACATAGGCGGATGCAATCAGAGCTGAAAGGCCAAGACAGATCGAAGCACATTTTAAAAATCGCATATGTATCCCTAAGCAAAATTTTGATATTTGTTAATTAATTTAATCTTTTCTTTGCTTAAAAGATGGCGTTTTTTGCACAAAATGCGGAATATCGGACATATTTGCGCGTTGCGGGCGTTCTTTTGGGCGCTGAATGTTGCGAGAACGGTGTGCAAGGGCCGGATTTTGCCCTAAAATGCCAACTCTGTCCGGTACGAACAGGAAAAGAATTTCAAAGTTGCCACGGCCCGGTTCCAGGTAGAACGGGATGCTCTTGCGGAGCATGTAGCCCTCGTTTCTGAACGACTTGATGGCCTTGGAGGCGGTTTCGAGGTTCCCTGTCTGGAAAAGGATTCTTTCGGGACGCGAACCCGCGATGCTCTGCACCATTTCGGAATTGATGGTGTCATCTACATTCAGGTTGAAGTAGAATGTCCAGCGGCCTTCGGCGTTATCGCTCTTGGAGAAGAATTTCGAGATGAAACCGGGTTCCAGGTGGCTGCGGTGGAATCGCATGTTCTGGGTTGCCACGTTACGGATGTTCTGCTTGGACGATTGCATGGCCGATTCGCGGCAGTCGAGAGCTTCGACTTGCTTGAAGAACGGGGCAAGCGTTGCAGAAACGTAAGAGGAACCGGAGCAAAATTCGAAAAAGCGGTCTTCGCGGTTCGGGTGGATGGCGTCCTTGATGCGGATCGGGAGGTTCAGCCATGCGTCCTTGATGCGGGGGGTCCAGTCCAGAACGTGCATGCAGAATCCGGTTGATGCAATCGGCATAAAGTCGTTGCCGAAAGCGCACTTGGAGACAACCTTCATGCCCTGAGCGTTGGCTGGGTCAAAGAGGCGGTCGGGCATGCACTGGATCTGGTGGCAGCTGATGACTTCGGGGCAGCTGCGTTCGAGAAAATCGACGAAGGTCTTGTAGCCGTGAGCGGACATTTTACCTTTAACATCGACTTGAACGAGGAGCGCGAAGCGTCCGTCGCCCGAGGCGCGGAACCAAATTTGACGTAATGCTTTTTTAAAGATGTGCAAGTGCTCTTTGTGGAGCTGCTCCAAGACTCGGTTCACGAGTTCGAGCGGTTTCATATCGCGACTCGGAGCGTCAATGACAAGATTTTCTTGAGCGCCGTGGTATTCCTTGACGATTCTCCAGTCGGAGTTTTCGGGAGTTGCATCGGCGGTGAACCATCCTTGCAATTTGCCCGGAATGCGGTCGTTTTCCATCCATGCTGAAATTTGAGCCTTGATGTCTTCGAACGAAGGAATTCTGCGGACAACAGGCTTTTCGGCCTTTGCTGTCTTTGTATTGAATTCATTGTCCTTGTGGACATCTGATTTTCTGGAAGCGTGGAACTTGCCTCCGGCGAGCGGTTTGCCGATTCTATTGCCTGCGGTTCTGTTTGCAGTGCGGCTTGAAAAACGATTGTTTTGTTTGTACATCTCTATAATCGTGTTGAATGTTTAAACTATAAATCTTGGGTAAATCCAGGAACATTCGCGGGCGAGTGTTTTCGGGAATTCGCGGAACGAACCATTAATTTGGTACATGTTTAGGCTACCTTCGACTGGCGAGAGCGACATGACACTGTCGGCGCGTGCTTCAAGGTAGGGGTATTCGTTTATGTTGGTCGAAGTCACGACTGCGCAACCGGTGAGGGCGATAATCGTATCGATCATCTGCATCATGATTTGGTGCGGGGAACCGCTGAGTCTTGAAGACTTCGGGTTGTGCAATACGGCCGAAATCGGGTCAATCACGACAACTTTGTAATCATGGTTTTCGAGTTTCTTGGCGCCTTGGATTCGCTTGGCGATAAGCTGTGCGATTTCAAGCGGCGTCAGCGCTGTCCCGCGGAGATTCAGGAAACCGAATTTGGGTGTATTGGCTTCGAGTTTGCGCTTTTCGCCGAGCAAGAAGAGACGGTTTAAGAACACGGATTTGGTGAGTTCCAGATTAATGAACAAAACGTCGTTTTCATTTGTCGTATTGCCAAACCAGTCTTCGCCATAGCAAATGGAAAGAGCCATGTCCATGAGGGCTAGCGACTTTCCGCTTTTTGGAGGGGCCGTGAACAAGAAAAATTCACCAGCGCGCAACACGTTTTCGATGATGGTCGCGTCCTTTTTCGGAGCGACATCGCTATCGCTTGCCAGTTCTACCAGCGGTTTTCCGTCGAGGGAATATTCCGCCCATTCGCGCCATTCCGTGAAGTTTTTGGCACCTTGTTCCAAGGCGATGAGGTACTGCTGTTTTCCGTTGCGCAGCACGCCCGGCATGCGAACCATCTGATTCGGGTTGCGGTTGCCTTCATCGACTTTGAATCCTTGCGATTCGAGCGTCTTGAAAAGGAAGTCTACACGTTCGTTGTATTCATCGGCATCGCGAGCTTCGATTTTAATCCAAGCTTGCACTGAATTTGCACCGGTATTGATGAGGGCGGCGCAGGGGAGGTTCAATGCTTTATAATAAGCGAGCTGCTTTGCAAGCGTCATTTTCGGGTTGTCAACGACAACGTAACGGAAATGCCAGCTTTCATCGGTTGCATTTGCTCCGCTTTTCACGGCGTTGATGGTCAAGAGGGCTCCGTCCGGACCATCGAGCTGCTTCATGATTTTTTTGAGTGCTTCGTCCTGTTGGACAATCTTTGAAACAATTTCGCGTGAGCTGTTGGGCGTGTTCGAAATTTTGAATTCGACAGTTTCATCGGGCTGGAACGTTGCTGCGAGCAACTTTGCAAAGTCCTTGCGCCAGTCGGGGGCTGGCCATGGAATCGAAAGCGCTTCTGGGTCAATTTTGAAGTTCTGCAACAATTCAAGCGATTGGGTGTCCAAGCCCAGGGCAATCATCTGTTCCATCATGCTTGCCGAAATCGGCGAGATGATTGTGGGGCCCATTTGACCGCCCATGGCCGTCATGCCTGGGGCCATGTTCGCTTGAGGCTGAACTGGAGCGGCTTGCGCTGCCACTGGTTGCGAGGCTTGTGCCGCTTGAGCAGCCTTTTGTTCTTCTTCTCGTTCAGTCCTGCGTTTTTCTTCGGAGAATGCGTTGCGCAAAATCTTTTCGACAT
>CAMJNF010000040.1 GCA_946407235.1 uncultured Fibrobacter sp.
CGTCGAAATCGTGAAGGCTGCTTAAGTCCTGACTTAGCGAAAACGCGAGAAATTGTACCCCGCCCGAAAAGGCGGGGTACTTTTTGTGTGGAAAAATAAAGATAAAAGTTATCGTCCACAAGTACTTTCCTTCACTTTTTCAATAACTTCCTCTGGCGACACAAAGTTCAGAATACTAAATGCAGTCATCTCATTACCCATGTCTTTAAAACTTGCCCCAAAATGATAAACTGTATCATCCACAAGTAAGAATCTGTCGTGAATGGTTCTCATTGTTTTGAGTTCCAATCCCGGATACTGCTTGTTGTGCAGTCTTTGAGCTTCTTTGAATTCAGGAGTAATCCGAGGAGAATAAATAGTTGCAGAAACGCCTTTCGCTCGCATTGCCGCAAATTTTAAAACATCGACAGTTGCGAACGGATCAATGAATACTACGGAACGCTTTGCTGTTTTTACCAAATCGCCAATTAATATGAAACCATCGAAATGAGTTCCGGTTGCGAGAATGCCTCCAGTGGGAGGTTGTGACGCTTGTACAAAGAAATCAATACGCTTTTCAACTGCCGAAAGTCGGGATTCATGTTCATTAAAATGTTTTGCAGTAGCTCCTTTAAATTCCGCGATTTCTGAACCTTGTTTCTCGATGAGTTGTCGTTGTTCGTGCAGACGGTCTGCAATCTGTAAATCTGTTGATAGCTTTCGTTGGTTTATTGCATAGCCTTTGAGTAGGAAGTCTTTAAGAACTTGATTAGCCCAACGACGAAAACGAACCCCAGCTTTGCTGTTGACTCGGTAGCCAACTGAAATTATCATATCAAGGTTATAAAAATCAATATTTCTCGAAACAACTCTTTTCCCTTCCATTCGAACTACTCGAATTTTTCGAGTAGTTGAAACTTGCTCTAATTCATCTGATTTTAAAACATCTTGAATATGGTAAGTTATAGTATGCTCTTTTACGCTGAACAATTCCGCCATCTGTGCTTGCGTCAGCCATACAGTCTCGTTTTCTACACGAACTTCTAACTTTACCGAACCTTCCGGCTGATAAAGTATGATTTCTCCCTGCTGTTCTTCCTTCGCGTTCATCAAACGCTCCTAAAAAGATGCTGGGTGGATATGGCTCCTGCCGTACCCAATCGATACCGTCCATAGATATCTTTCACCCCCCAGCGTAGGTGTACCGGCTTCACCGCATGTCGTTGCCGCAGCAGAGCGACCCCCCGGCATTGTTTCTTAAAAAAATACCATCTTGCAATTAGTGGTACAATAGGTCGGATTGTTGCTTCGAATACTGCTTTTTAGGAAAAATTGCTGCTTTTCTTCAAATTTAGAGGAAAAATGACAAGAATGTAAAATTTTGTTTGTTGAAGTGTGGGGCAAGGAAGGGGGAAGAATCCCCCCTCGCTTCAGCCCCGGCCCCCGCTCTTACGTTGAATTCAAAACCCTTTCCGAAAAGCACCACTCCCAAGTCTATACCTACGGATTCCTGAAATAATTTGCAATTTTTATTCAAAGTGTCACTTTCTGACATTTTAATGAGTGTATATTTAGATGTGAGGTGGAATTATGCGTAAGTATGCACTCACACGAAAAGGTAAATTTGTAGCCAATTCCGTATTGGCTATAGTATTGCTAGTAGAATACATATGTATGGATTATAATCTTATGCAGATGTTTGGAACGGTTTGTGTCTATATGGGTGTGACTATTCTATCGGAAATTTTTATTCAAGGTCAAATGCGAAATGCGGCTTCGTTGGCAACTGCGTCAATAGTTGTTTTTCCTATTGCTTTGGGATTGTCGATTTGTGTTGAATTTTTTGTTCGCTGCGCATTTTTTTTTGTAGTCCTTGTTATAGGATACATTGATATTCTCTTTTCTATTTCTTTAGACTTTGCATTTTTGAACGATTTCATGGATTATTGTTGTCAATTTTTAGATAATTTTTCAAGGCTATATTGTATTGTTTACTGTGTATCTTTGCCTATGCTTGCAGCGAGCTTTGACAAAATGGAGAAGTCTAAATGAAATTTGCTTTTTTATTTCTTTTGGCATTTAGCCAAGCTAACGCATTCCTCGACACTCACATTCACAATGTCGATGCTGATGTTTCGGGTCATATAACTGTTGATGAAGAATCTAAATCAAAAAAAGAGGCTGAAGCTCTCGAAGAAAAAATTGACTATTACAATGAACGTTTTGATACAGATAGAGCGTGGGCTATTTCGCTAATAGATTTTTCTCAAACTTCAAAAAAGAATATTTTGCGGGTATATGCGGATTATTATAGGGAACGTTGCCCCGATAATGTGTTGACGAATGCCGAAATGGATTTTAAAACAATCCAAATGCTTAAGGAAATCGGTTTTAAAAATAAAGGATCTGTATGGACTTATGAGGGACATAAGGTAAATGTCGGAAATCGTCGGCTGGGTAAAATAGATAAGAAAAGTATTCCTGAAGATCTATTCTTTGATGCAAAGGCTGAGATTACAAAAGACAAATCCTTGCTTATAAAGGTTCGTACAAATTTAACCGACGAAAACTACTTAACATTGTCTGTGTCAAATGCAAGTCATCCTGAACAGGTTTATAAAATAGATTCCGTGTATATCCGAAATGGATATATGGAAATGGAACTCTTTTTACCAGTAATCAAGAAAGGTACTTATACTCTTGATATTTCTGATCCTTATGAAATAGGATTGCCTCCGTCAGATATCTTTGATATGCTTAAAACCTGTGGAAGATATACTCGGCCAAATGTATTGTTTCCGCGAAAAATAATCAGGATGAGCAAAAAGATAATTCTTCACGTCAAAAAAGATATTGTAAATGAATCCATCGCATCCTCTGATTTTCGCATTCATAAAAACGATAGAATCAAACATGTTATTCAATATGACGCAGACCTTGTCGATAATAGAGATGAAGAAAAAATTGTCAAAGATAAAATATGGTTTGGTCTAGCTGAAGAAACGAAGATTGTAAAAGTAAAATCTTCAAAAAAATACAAGACCGTAAAAATTGGCAAAAACGTTTGGATGGCTGAAAATCTAAATCATGCGGTTAGTAATAGCTATTGTTATAACGACTCTGAGACTAATTGCGAAAAGTATGGTCGTTTGTATAATTGGGAAACGGCTTTAAATGCTTGTCCTGATGGTTGGCGCCTGCCATCCAAAGAGGATTTTGAAGATTTAATAGCCTCAGTGGAAGATGGAAAATCTGTATATCTAAAAGCATCTACAGATTGGTTATACAGTAAAGGCAACGATGAATATGGCTTTAGAGCTTTACCCGCAGGAAAATATTATGCCACCATAAAGGGGGAAACCATTCTTCAGAGAAAGAAAATTGAGGACAGGACCTTCCGCAGTTTAGGTGAAACCGCTTTTATTTGGAGCAGTACCGAATTGGAATATCACCCAAAGGCCTATAATTTGTGGATAACAAATCATGAATATAGACGATATGATAAGGCTTCTATAGATTGGTCCGAAAAAAGCCACTACCTTTCTGTGAGATGCGTGAAAAATTAGCTATACAACTTGGAAAATCTTAAACTGACAATGAAAAAATGGAAGTTTTAAACGTGAAGATTGTTTCAAAGAGAAAATTTTGTATGAAGGTGCTTTCAATGATTCTTAAATCATTGAAAGATTTTGATAATGGTGTCGTTGTAGACATTTGTGGTCATAAGTTTATCATCTATGTAGGGAATGGCGAAAATTCCGAAGGACGTTGTGTTTTTGATATAGATTGGAAAAATTTTTATAGAGAATGCCATTTAAAAGAACATTTATCTGCTTATAAAACGGGTAAGGCTAGTATTGATGTGTTATGGCAGAAAATTCGAAAGAAAAAAGAAGCTGAATAATTACGAGTTGTTCATATATATTGAAGTTCTAGGAGCTTCCTATTTGGGTGCTCAGCATCCTTACCAGTTTATTCTTGAAGGGGATGCGTCACGAAAACTTTTGGAGGTCTATACCTATGAATGGAATTAGAAAGCCTGCGGTTATTCTGGCGGATTCTATGGAAGAATACGTGGCTACGCCCGATCCGTACAAAGAACCTCCTAAAAGTAAATTGCATATCCAAAAGCTTGTGCAATATGCACAGCGTGTTGGAAAGAAAATCGAAGATTTGACTGCTGAAGAAATTTTGCAGTTTAAGGTATAACCTATCTCCTAAAACCTAGCACCTAAAACAAATCTACATCCAGTACTGTCTTCTTTTTGCTCTTGGGCTCGACAACTGCAATAGAGTATTTTGCCGTACTGAACAGTCGATTGATTGTTTCAAGAACTTCGTCTTCGGTAATGGCGCGGATTTTCTTTTCAACATCTTCCATTGTATGGAATTCACCGAGGTGGAGCGTTTGCTCTGCCATGCGAATGAGGCGCTTTTCGGGGCTGTCGGCGCCGAGGTGCATGCTCCCGAGGATGTTTGTCTTGGTGCGCGCGAGTTCATCTTTGATGAATCCGTGACGCAAAAATTTCTTGACTTCGGCGATGGAAAGCGCGAGCGCTGTCTTGAGCTGGTGCGGCTCGGTCGCAAGGGCAACGCCCCAGTCCACGCAGTCTTTGTAAAGGTCGGCTGTGGAATAGACGGAGTAGGCGAGTCCCTTGTCTTCGCGGATTTTCTGGAAGAGCCTGCTTGCCATGCCGGCGCCCATCGCCACATTGAAAATCGAAAATGCGCAGCGGTCGCGGTCGCTCATGAGGGAACGGTCGAAACTGAGTCCCCAGAAAAGGTTTGATTGCGTGATGTCGCTTTTCTGCACGATTTTTACGCTGCTCTTGGAAGTGTAAATATCGTCAGGTGTAAAACCGTTAATCTTTTTTTGTTCGAATTTTTGCGCACAAAGTTCTACAAGTTCTTTGTGGTTGACTTTGCCCGATGCAAAAACGTATAGCGGAATTTCGTCGGTGACTTGGTGCCCGTATTTGAGCATTTGCTTGCGCGTGAGAGCCTGGACCTGCTTTACGTTCCCGGTGATGGAATGCGCGATGCCGCAACCCTTGAAATGAATCGCGTTGAAAATGTCTCCAACAAGTTCTTCGGGAATGTCGTCGTAGCTGTGGACTTCTTCGATGATGACGTGACGTTCCTTTTCCATTTCCTTCTTGTCGAAGCGTGGATGCATGAGCATGTCGGAGATGACATCGATGGCAAGCGGCATGTCGCTGCTCTCGACTTGCGCGTAAAAACCAGTCTCTTGGCGGGTTGTGTACGCTTCGAGATTCCCGCCGCGGTCTTCGATGGCATGCGCGATTTCAAGCGCGGTGCGGTTTTCGGTTCCCTTGAAAATGAGATGCTCGTAAAAATGGCTCAGCCCGAATTCGTCTTTGGCTTCGTGGCGGCTTCCTCGCGGAATCCAGACGCCCACGGCTGCGGAATAGGCGTGTGGCATGTAATCGGTTAAAATGGTGATCCCGTTTTCGAGTACAGTTTGTTTAATCGTCTGTTTCATTTTCTGTAAATCTAGCGCGCCAATTGTATATATTTTTGGTGCACTACCTTTATTTTTCGCTTACTTCGCGTTTTTTAATTCTTTGATTTGATTTTCAAGCTACAACGATAGTAATAAATAGACTAAACAGGCTTTTTTACGTCAAAAAACACCCTTTTATTGCTGTGTAAATTTTTCTAAATTATGCCGCGAAAAAAAATGTTATGATTCACAGGAGAACGAAATGGGTAAAGACTTGAAGGAAATGGCTCTTCAATACCATTCCATGGGCAAACCGGGTAAGATTGAAATTGTACCCACCAAGCCGCACAGCACGCAGACGGACTTGGGCCTTGCATACACGCCGGGCGTGGCTTCACCGTGTCTTGAAATCGAAAAGGATCACAACCTCGCTTATGAATACACGGGCAAGGGAAACCTCGTCGCTGTGATCAGTAACGGTACGGCCGTGCTTGGCCTCGGCGATATTGGCGCACTCGCTGGTAAGCCGGTGATGGAAGGCAAGGCCTTGCTTTTCAAGATTTATGCGGGCATTGACGTGTTCGACATTGAAATCAACGAAAAGGATCCGAAGAAGTTCATCGAAATCGTGAAGGGTATTGCCCCGACGTTCGGAGGCATCAACCTCGAAGATATCAAGGCTCCGGAATGCTTCGAAATCGAAGACACGCTCAAGGCGGAACTCGACATCCCTGTGATGCACGATGACCAGCACGGTACTGCAATCATTTCTTCTGCAGGCCTCTTGAACGCTATCGAAGTTGCAGGCAAGAGCATTCGCAACGTGAAGATGGTCGTGAACGGCGCTGGCGCTGCCGCTTGCGCTTGCACAAGACTTTACTTGTCTCTCGGTCTCAAGAAAGAAAATCTTGTGATGTGCGATAGCAAGGGCGTTATCCGCAAGGATCGCAAGGGCCTCACCGAAGCAAAGGCTTTCTTTGCAACGGATCGCACTGACATCGAAACTCTCGAAGATGCCATGAAGGGTGCAGACGTGTTCGTCGGCCTCTCCAAGGGTAACATCCTCACTCGTGAAATGGTCCGCAGCATGGCCGACCAGCCGATTGTCTTTGCTCTTGCAAACCCGACTCCGGAAATCAGCTACGAAGAAGCCATGGCAAGCCGTGGCGACCTCATCTTTGCAACGGGCCGTAGCGACTATCCGAACCAGGTGAACAACGTTATCGGTTTCCCGTACATTTTCCGTGGCGCTCTCGACGTTCGTGCAACGACAATCAACGAACACATGAAGCACGCCGCTGTCCGCGCGATTGCCGCTCTCGCTCACAAGCCGGTTCCGGATGTGGTGAACATTGCATACAACGCACAGCGCTTCACGTTTGGCAAGGAATACTTGATTCCAAAGCCGCTCGACCCGCGCCTCCTCACGGAAGTTTCTATTGCTGTGGCTAAGGCTGCTATTGAAAGTGGTGTGGCCCGCAAGCCGATTACCGATTGGGACGCTTACTACGATCGCCTCCGCGACATGATGGGTTATGATAACAAACTCATCCGTCAGTTCAGCGATACTGCCCGTAGCAATCCGAAGCGTGTCGTGTTTGCCGAAAGCAACCTCAACATGCTCAAGGCAGCCGTGCAGGCCAAGGCCGAAGGCGTTGCACACCCGATTATGCTTGGCAACCCGGAACGCATCCAGATTATCGCCCAGCGCGAACAGCTCGACCTTACGGGCATCAAGATTGTGAACCCGCGTTCTCCGGAAGAATTCGAGCGCCGCCGCAAGTATGCTGAAATCTATGCCGAAGAAAATGGCCGTAACGGCGTGACCTTCGAAGAAGCCCGCGACGACATGTTCGAACCGAACCACTTCGGTATGATGATGGTGAAGGTCGGCGATGCCGATGCGCTGATTTCGGGTGGCTACTCCAAGTACTCCGAAACGATTGAACTCGCGAAGGAAATTATCGGTATCCGTCCGGAATACAAGCATTTCGGTGCCATGCATATCCTCAGCACCAAGAAGGGAACGTTCTTCCTCGCTGATACGCTCGTGAACCGCGACCCGGATGCTGATACGCTCGTCGATATCGTGAAGCTCACGCACGACGCTGTCCGCTTCTTCGCTCACGAACCGGTGATGGCAATGCTTAGCTACGCGAACTTCGGTTCTGACAAGGAAGCCGCTCGTGGCACTGTGAACAAGGTTCGCGCTGCCGTGAAGACGATTCACGAACAGTATCCGGATTATGCACTCGATGGCGAAATGCAGGTGAACGTGGCTCTCGACAAGGATCTTCGCGATACGAAGTACCCGTTCAACAAGATCAAGGGCCAGACCGTGAACACGCTCATCTTCCCGTGCCTCTCTTCTGCAAATACCACTTGCAAGATGCTCCTCGAAATGGGCGTGGGCGAATCCATCGGTCCTGTGCAGATGGGCCTGAACAAGCCGGTGCACTTCACGGACTCCGACGCTTCTGTCCACGATATCTTCAACTTGACCGTTGCCGCCGTCATCGACGCCATCGTTCAGGAAAAGAAGGACGAAGAAAAGAGCCGCAAGAAGTTCGACAAGATGTGGTAAGTCGCGATTCCCGCTCGCCAGAGCGCGTCTTATTGCTTTTCAAGAGTCGCCGCAGGTAAAAACTGCGGCGATTTTTTAATGTCATTCCCGCCTCTGAGCGGGAATCTCCTTTAATAAAATTGCGCAATTTTGTATAAAAGTGAATTTGTTTGTTTTTCTGGTGCTGTTTTTTTTGTGTATATTAAATGCATAAAAGGAGATGCAGGATGAAAAAGAACTTTTATTGTGGCTTGGCCGCTTTTACAGCGCTAGCTTTTACAGCCTGTTCGGATGATAGTAGTGCAAATGCTGTGGTGCAACCCGTAGCGATTGATTCGTCTAGTTCTGTAATAGAGGGATCTTCAAGCTCTGTTGTGGAGGAAACTTCGAGCTCAGCGATTGTTGAATCCTCGAGTTCTTCGTTTGGACTTTCATCTGGCGATGGAGTTTCTTCTAGTTCGCAGGATAATTCTTCGTCTAGTTTGCTATCCAATCCATCGTCTAGCTCGATTGCGAAATCTTCTGCTAGTGAGTGTCGTGGTTTAATTTGGTTTGGTGGAACAGATGACGGAGCGCGTGTTCCTGTTGAGGAATGTGCCGAAACTTTGTGGCCGAAAAATGTAGTTGCTGATGGTGTTTGGCGCGTTATGGAAACGGACTCGGATTCGTCCTGTGCTTATTGCAATAAAGATGGCATTGGTAGCGGTAAATCTTCTATCGTTTGGCAGGGTGGGGAAAGCGAGAACGGCGAAGTGCCCGATGCGACTTTAAAAGCGTGTGGTGGTGTTTGTGGCACGGCTGTTTTAGACAAAGGAACTTTGACGTTCCAACCGTTTGTGTCGATTGGCTTTACGTTTGCAAGGGATGGCGCTGGCAGCCCGGTTCCTGTTGATGTTTCGAACTGGGGTGGAATTTGCCTCTCTTATACGTCTGAGGTTCCGCCTTCGCTAGAATTGGATTTGGGGGATTCGGTTAATAAAGTGTTAGATTATGCGTTGCCGTCAGCGGTTTTGATGAAGTCTTCTGTTGCGGCGAATATAAAATGTATTCCGTGGAGCGCCTTTGAAATTCCGTCTTGGTTTAAAGGTGATGATCATGGTTGGAAGGAAGATACGGGTGCTAAGGCGGCTAAGCAGCTTGTTGGTGTGAAATTTAAACTGCAGGCCAATCCCAAAGATGCTGGGGGCTATGTGTTTAACATTCGGTCGATATCTGCTTATAATTCGGGAAGCGGGTATAATGCGGCGGGTCCTGCCGATCAGTAACTGAAAAAAATCGTCAATTTTAAGAGCGCCGTAGGTAAAACTGCGGCGATTTTTCTTATACAGTACATCGTGTACTATATGGCTTGAAATGCTGTTTTATTTCTTTGTAAAAATGCTAAAATTTTAAGAAAATAAAGAAAAATGTACTTTAAACTGTTGACTTTTGTTTTTTAGGAACGTATATTTGTAGACATGAAACCAATAGTTGAATATCAAGATTACCACGCTTATCTGAGCGACTACTACGAGGAACGCAAGCGTACTTCGGCGTTCTCTTGGCGTGAGTTTGCGAAAATTGCGGGCTTTGTTTCTCCGTCGTATCTCAAGGATGTTTGCAGCGGAAAAACGAATCTCAGCAAAGTGACCATGGACCGTGTGGCGTCAGCGATTGGACTTGCTGGTCACGAAGTGACGTACTTCGAGGCAATGGTTCAGTTTGGCAACGCCAAGACGGATGAAACCAAGAAGAAGTTCTTAGAACAAATGCATTCGATTGCGCTCGATAATAAAGTGCGCATTATCGATAAGGATGCGTTCGAGTATTACGACACCTGGAAAAATCCGGTGGTGCGTGAACTGGCTCCGATGATGCCGGGGGCGATGCCGGGCGAAATTGCCAAGATGTGTACGCAAGAAGTCTCTGCGCTCGAAGTCCGCAAGTCACTTGCTTTCTTGGAACGCGCGGGATTTCTCAAGCAGGTGGGCGAAAACGTTTATGTGCAAACAGAAAAGTCCGTGGAAGGCTCCAAGGAAGGGCTCCCGCTTGCGATTCGTTCGATGCACCGCGAAATGGGCAACTTAGCGGTCGATTCGCTGGACCGCTTTACGGCGAACGAGCGTAACATTACGGGTGTTACGATGGGCATTGATCGTGAAACTTACGAACGCATCGTTTATGAATTGGACGAGTGTCGTAAAAGAATTACCGCGATGGCGGAAGAATGTCGCGATATCAAACAAGTTTACAGATTGAATTTACAATTGTTCCCTCTTTCTAAAGAGGTGGCAAAAAACGAGGAGGTTTAAGATGAATAAGAAACTTTATGCGGCCTGTGGCGCGATGGTGCTTGCTTTTGCCGCGTGTGCTGACGACAATGGTCTTGCCGGAACGTCGGTGGAACCGAATACGTGTGCGAAAGGTGGCTCGTTGTGGGATCCTCGGGCGGGTGATTACCATGTCAATGCGGCGCTCTATGCGTCTATGTTGCCTGCGGATACGCATGCAGATGGACATTGGTTCTGGGAAGCTCGCGGAGCGGATGAAAATGAAGGCGGGCAATCTTCTATTGTATGGCCTGTGGCATTGGGCGGCGGTGCCGACTCCCTGTCTGCTGTTATTGATTCGTGTCAAGGCATTTGCGGTGTCGCCGATTTGAAAAAAGGATCGATGACAATGCAGCCCTTTGCCGCCGTTGGCTTTGTTATGGCCAGGGATGACGCTGGTAAGCCCGCTCCGGTGGATGTCTCTGATTGGAACGGCGTTTGCATTTCTTATACGTCTGATGTGGCGGCTTCACTGGTGCTTGATTTGGGAGATTCGCTAGGGGCATTGTTTGACGATGGCTTTGGCTTCCCGGCTGTAGCTTTGCCACAAGCGCTTAATGAGGTGACAAAGTGCTTTAATTGGAGCCAGTTTGAATTTCCTTCTTGGAAAAAAGAATTTCCAGATGGCTGGAGTCGAAAGGCCGGGGTGCAGTCTGCTAAACAATTGGTTGGTCTGATGTTTAGAATTCAGAACGAACCTGGACAATATAAGTTCGATATCAAGTATTTTGGAACGAAAGCGGACGGTGCGCCGGAAGAAGAAAACCCGGCATCTACAAGTGCTGTTGGAACGAATGCTGCACCGGGTGAGTTTGTGTTGAACGGCTATGACGGAGTTCTGTGGACTCCTGCTAAAGATGCGGCTCGTGTTAAAACATCGTCCTTCTCTGAAAATCTTTGGCCGGAAAACGCCGTGGAAGATGGCCGTTGGTATTGGTCTACGGACGAAGAAGCTGGTGGACGGTCGTCTGTTCGTTGGCCGGTGGCTCTGGGTGCAGAAAATTCGTTGACTCCGGTTGTCGAATCGTGCAAGGGTGTATGTGGAGTTGCATCCCTGAAAAAAGGAGCTAGCCAAGCGGATCCGTATGTGTCACTCGGCTTTGGAATCGCTAAAGATGGTGAAGGAAAAACGCTACTTGTTGACATATCGAATTGGAATGCGGTCTGCTTTGAATATTATTCAGAATTACCCATAAGGGTTGAATTGGTTGTAAGCGATTCGTCGGATGGCTTGCCGTGGTCAGAGTTGCCCAGTACTCGAAAGACTGAAAAACGATGCATTGATTGGGGCCATTTCCACTTGCCTAAGGATCGTATTACTCCTTATGATGGTGAAGTAAATGAAATGAGTGGTTTAACTGACATGATGACACATGACATTTATGAAGCGTTCCGTATTAAAGAAAAGGTGGAAAATGCTGCTAAGCAAACGATGTCTGTAAGGCTGAAAATTCAAGCGGTTGAAGAAGATGATTATAGATTTGGCATTGGCGCTATCCATATAATGTTCCTCGATGAAGAAGGCGCGTTCATACGCGATTGGGCGTCTGAATGGTAGTTTGTTAGGAGGAAAAGCGAGGACCCGGTTTCGACCGGGTCTTTTTCTGTATGCACTAAAATGGACTTTTTCGCTTAAATGATACGTTTGTATCATTTAGCGCTTTAAATGCGTTTTCAAATTCTATAAATAATGCTAAAAATTACAAAAATAGGTAATTTTGTATCATTTTATATTGACTTTTAAATTTTTTTAATGTATATTGATTAATATGAAACCGATTGTTGAATATACTGATTACCGTACCTACATGGCTGACTTTTACGAAGAGCGTAAAAGAACTTCTGCGTTTACATGGCGCGAGTTTGCGAAAATTGCGGGGTTCACGTCGCCTTCGTATTTGAAACTTGTTTGCGATGGCAAGAGCAGTTTGAGCCGAGTCACGATGAATCGAGTGGCTGTTGCGATGGGGCTTGTCGGTTATGAAATTGAATACTTTGAAGCGATGGTCGGTTTTGTCAATGCACAAAAGGATGATGCCAAGAAAGCTTACCTCGATAAGATGGTTTCGATTTCGGCAGCGAATAAAGTGCGTGTCATTGACGAGAATGCGTTCGAGTATTACGATAGCTGGAGAAATCAGGTGGTGCGAGAACTGGCGCCGATGATGCCGGGTGCGATGCCTGGCGAAATTGCGAAAGCTTGTTCGCAAGAGATTTCTGCGCTTGAAGTTCGCAAGTCGCTTGCGTTCTTGGAACGTGCTGGATTCTTAAAGCAGACCCACGAAAACGTTTATGAACAGACGGATAAGGCGGTTACAGGTTCAAAAGAAGCGTTGCCGCTTGCCATCCGCATGATGCACCGAGAAATGGGGCGTCTTGGTATACAATCCGTTGACCAATTTAATGCCGATGAACGCAATGTTTCGGGCGTTACTTTGGGCGTAAATCGCGAAGGTTATGAAGAAATCGTGAAAGAATTGGATGCTTGCCGCAAAAAAATCATTTCGATTGCGGCGAATTGCGGAAAACTTGATCAAGTTTACAGGTTGAATTTACAATTTTTCCCTTTGACAAAAAAAATTGAGAGGGAGGAGGAATCTTATGAATAAGAAACTTTATATGGCTTGCGCTGGGGCGATTTCGCTTGCAGTGCTTGGTTGCTCGGATGACGGTATTTCCGGTTCGTCGGAGGATCCGAATGTCTTGACGGCGTATGGTTCGTCAAGCTCTGTCGGAGAAAGTTCATCAAGCTCGGGAATGGTTGCTTCGTCCAGTTCTTTTGATGTTGGTGCTGGCGACTTGTGGAATCCGAGTGCTGGTGGCTTTTCTATCAATTCCGCTCGCTATGCGGCTGTTTTGCCTGCCAATGCATCTCCTGACGGTCATTGGTTTGTGGAAACGGATAACCAGAAAGGTGGAGAATCGTCCATCATTTGGCCGAGAGATCTGGTCAGCATTCAGGATGAACAAATTGTGGTTGATTCGTGCAAAGGCATTTGCGGAACGGCAGTTCTGGAAAAAGGCCGGTTGACGTATGACCCGTATGCTGGCGTCGGTTTCATACTGGCGAAGGATGACGCGGGGAACCCGGTTCCGGTCGATATGTCGGGCTTGACCGGTGTCTGCATCAGCTATACATCGGAAGCCGCTCCTACACTAGAATTGGATTTGGGCGATTCAGTAGGTGCTTTGCTGGGCTATGCTTCGCCCGCGGTTAGTTTGCCTAAGGTCCAAAGTCAAGGGGGCAAGAGAAAGTGCTTTAAATGGAGCGATTTCGAATTCCCGGCTTGGTCAAATAAGTTTGATTTGCCTGAATACTGGACGAGTAATGTTGGTGAAAAGGCCGCAAAGCAACTTGTTGCGTTTAGGTTTAGAATCTCGGCCATGCCTGGGGAATATAAGTTCAATATCAAGGGCTTTGGAACGTATACCATCCAAATGCCGAAAATAGGCAGTTCGTCGAGTGTAGATACTTTGTCAAGTTCTAGTATTTCTTCAGGTCCTGTAAATTCTTCAAGCTCTGTAGCTTCTGCTCCAGATGGCGATTTGTGGAAAGCCTATGAAAAGAACGTCAATGTGGCGCGTTATGCGGATGAGTCTTGGAAAAACTTGGCTCATGGCCGATGGTTTGCCTATACAGATGGGACGGATTTCAGCTGGGACGATTATAAGGCGCCAGATGATTACAATAACGATTATCTTATTGAGTCTATGGGCCGTGCAGAAGGCTTTTTGCAGACGGATGTCTCTATGATTGATCCAGAGCTTGGTTATGAACCGATTGCGCTGTTCGGGTTCAAGTTAGCTCAGGACGGTGCGGATACAATTCCGGTAAATGAAACGTCGGTTCAGATTGTTCCAAATTATATTCCGGTTGATATCTCGAACTGGGGTGGGCTTTGTGTCACGTACACGTCGACGGTTCCCATATCCATGGAAATTGGTCTAGGCTCTGCGTATAATGATTCGTTAGGTTATAATTATACGTTTGGCCCAAGCGTGATGCCGTCTGTTGCTTTGCCAGTGAATGCGTCCGATACAGTCGCTTGCTTTGAGTGGGCCGATTTTAAACAGACTAATTTGAACAGAGTTGCTGATGGAGATCGGTTTAAAATTTCTGGCGAAGATGCTGCAAAACGTGCCGGTGAAATTGTTTTTCGTGTGACGGCGAAAGTTGGGCTGAGTGGCGCGTTCGCGATAAAGGCTCTTGGAACGAATCGCGAATAGTTTATTCTTTGGTAAGGTAGGAGAAAAAAAAGGACCCGGCGTGGCCGGGCCCTTTTCTTGCTCAAACACTCTAGCTTGCAAGAAAAATGGATAGTTGATTACTTCAGGATGACCTTCTGCATGTTCTTTTGGCTGCCCTGCTTGACGATGAGGACTGCCGGGCCGCGGAAGTTCGTGCTGAACTTGACTTCGTTTGCGCCAACCTTCGTGCTCATGTTCTGCTGTGCAATGACCTGGCCCATGGTGTTCATGAGGGTTGCTGTTGCGTTACCGGTCTTGTTAGCGCTGAATGTTGCGCTTAACATGCCCGGCTGCACATTCACGAGCATTTTTGAAATAGCTGCTGTGCGTGCGGAGCGGATGGCGATAGAGATGTCGCTAGAAACTGCCACGACCTTGCCGGTTGCTGTGCCTTCCGTAGACGGTTTCTTGTCGAAATCGTCGATGATCGTTGTTGTGCCGTCTGCATTGATGCCCTTGATGTAGTCAATGATGATGGAGCCGGATACTTGTGTGCCGTAGAGGTTGAGGCCGATGGCGTTAGTTGAGTTGAGGCCTGTCGGTTCGGTGCGGAAGTCGGTCCACTTGATTTGGAAAGTCTGGTATTTTGTGGCGTCAAGTCCTTGGTCGGCCTGTTCCAGTACCGGAGCGTCGAACCAAGCCCAGTCGGAGCCGGTCATCATGAAGAGGTCCATGGAGGTCCAGCCGTAATCACCGCAACCATCGCCGGCGCCAGTGCACGGGCCTGCGCTTGCGACTGCGCCCTTCATGCGGATTTCGAGACCAACGAACTTGGAAAGATCCTTGTTTGCATTGGGAAGGTTGATACGGACGGTCCCTGTTTCGCTGGAGTCTGCGGTCTTAGTCGTGTAGGTGATCAATGCGCCCTTGCCAGCAGGATCATCGGGAACTTCGTTTTCGTTAACGAGGCTGTCGATGTTGCTAGAGTTGTTGCCTTCCTGTCCGTATGCCTTCTGCAAAGCGTTCAAAACATCCGGGTCCAGAATGGTGTTGGTGCCCTTCTGGCGGGTGATGATGGTCATGTTGCCGTCGTCTTCGGCACCGGTATCCCAAACGTAAGGAACGATGCCGTTTGCCTTCGCGTTCTTGGCGACTTCACCGTAGAAGAGTGCACGGCCCTGCAAGTGGAGCTTGAGGTTTGCAGCGTCGGTAATCTGGCCGGTACGCTTGATGGCGCCGAGTTCACCGATAATCACGGGAATGCCCTTGTCGCAGAACATCGTCTTGAGTTCGCCGAAGGCCTTCTTGATCTGGTTCGGAGTGCCGAGAGCGGAGTTGTCGATGCTCTTGCTATACACATTCCAGCCCATGTTGTGTTCCGTGTCGTTCGTGCTGGAAAGGCCAGTGTAGTAATAATATTGCTTGCCCCAGTCTTCGTCGGCGGTCATGAGGGAGTACTGATACGGGTAATAGTGGACTTCGGCCATCATGTAGCCTTCGCCAGCCGGGTCGGTGGGGAAGTTTTTGCTGAGCATGGGTGCCATGTCCATTTCGGTACGCGGAGCCTGCACAATCAAGGTGCGGGTGTCGTTGTTGCCGCCTGCGCTACGCACGGAGGTGATGAAAGCGTCATAGTAGCCCTTCAAAACCTGCATGCGGGTGTTGTCGAATTCCCATTGCGTGCCGTTCCACGGGTCGTTCACGCCCGGTTCGTTGGCGCCTGCAAAAAGAAGGTGCTCGTCATAGTCTTTGAAGAATGTTGCGATCTGCTTCCAGTAAGCGGCCTGGCGGGCCTTGGTGGTAGCGGAGCTGTTGGCAATGTTGCCGGCGCCGCTGCGAGGATTGGCTGTGCCATCGTAAACGCGGTCTTCGAGCCAGCCTTCGTCCCAGTGGGAGTTCAATACGACATACATGCCTTCGGCGATGACCATGTCCACCACGTCCTTCACCTGCTTGAGCCAGGCGGCGTCGATGGTCGGATTGGAGAAATCGGTTGCCTTGCCTACGTGAGTGTAAGTTTGGTTGTCCGCTGTGCCACCGTTAGCGGCGATGTCTTTGGAAAGAGCGTCAGAATGAGAATACCAAGCGCAGGGAATGCGAACGGTGTTGAATCCTGCTGCCTTGATGGCCTTGATGTAGGCAGCGTTCGGGAGCGGGTTACCCCAGTTGGTGGGGTTTTCCGGTACTTCCATCGTGTTGCCGATGTTGTAGCCCATACCCATGGGTTCGACCAAAGCGGTTGCTTTGGGGAGGGCGGCGAATGCCGGTGCGGCCATGAGAAGCGAGCTGCATGCGATGCCGAAAGTGTTAAATCTCATTGCGAAGACTCCTTATTGAAACTTGCGTTTGGGGTGTCTTTGTGTTGAAATTTTGATGATTTTTAGAATTTTTTGAGAACATCTGGCGCGAAAGTTACAGCGCTTTTATACTCGCAAACATCCCTTTTTGTCACCTTTTCAAGGATACACCCATCTTTTTCTTAGTAATATATATGAAAATGCTTGAGAACGCAACAGAAAAATCGATATTTTACAAAAAATATCAACTTTGTAAGTTAATGTGTGATGAAATTCTCAAAAATTTTTGAGAACTTTTTTTGAGAACAAAAAAGGCTCCCTTTCGGGAGCCGTACTTTTAAGGTTGTACCGTGACCATTTTACAGATTTTGGTTCCTTGGACACTTGCTTTCAGGAGATAAATTCCGGCGGGGAGCCCGCGCGAAATTGCCGTTATGTCAATGTTTTTGCCTGAAATTTGAACTTCTCGTACCATTTTTCCGTTGGTGTCGAAAAGTTTTGCGGAATTTAAGGCGGTGTTACGCGCAAAAAATGATGAAAATGGCCTTTGCGCGATGTGTTGGATGGCTGTTAGGGAATCGTTTTTGCTGGAATCGGGCTTGGCCGCTTTTACGAGTGTTACGTCGAATTGGTCGATGTTTGGGCCATCATTGCCGTCTACGGTCGAGAATTTTACCGCATTTTCACCTGCGGTGAGGTTCAATGAAAAACTTTGCGTTTCCCATGTGGTCCATCCGCCTGTGGTCTTGAATTCGGATGTGGTGCTGGATTTGCCGGCGGTTATTGCGAGGTTGCGGGTTTCGTTGGCGCCGTTTGCAAAATCAATGTCGAACTTGTATTCGCCTGCGGTGTCGACCTTGACGATGACTGTTGCACTTCCACCTTTGTCGAAGTTTACGTAGCCTTTGCCGTGGAAGCCTCCGTTGGTGCTTTCGTTTGTGCCTCCTTCGATGGTGCCGTCTTCGGCCTGATACTTTTTATCCGGTGTCGGAGGGGGCGGTTCCACGTAGTTCGCGTCGCATTCTGTTGGGCTTTTGAGGGTGGCACCTGCGTTTGCTTTTACCGCCGCTTCGACTTCGCTTGCCTTGAGCATAAAGCTTGTGTATTCATAGGGTGGCGTGAAAGATGTCCCTGTGCCCTTAGTGTTGCCTGTGCAGTTTGTGAAAATGTTGTCGATGACTTCGTTTACGCCGGTGCCGTTTGCGTTGCCTGTGTAAATCGGATTCGACTCGTTGATGAAAACGTTTCTTTCGGTGCGGACTCTGCACATGTGGCCGGCAGAAATGCCTAGCACATCCGTACCATTAGTAATGCTTGCATCGCCCGTCAAAAGATTGTTCACCACATGCACGTTGCCATAACGGCAGCGGGGCTTGCGCTGGTTCGCGGCCTTCCACCAGTTGAACATGTAGGTCACGTTCAGTTTGCCTTCGCTCACGGGTTCGTTGTCGGAACTGCCGATGAGGTTTGATAGATTGTGCGAACTCTTTTTCTTGTAGCCGAAAATGCACCAGGTGAATGTAACGTTGTCTGCACCTTTTACGACGTCGGCATTGCCGTCTTGACCGTCCCAGAATTCGCAGTGGTCAATCCAGATGTTATTGGAACCGTCATTTTCGATAGTGAGGTTGTCCCAAGCTTGGTCTGCATTGCTCCCTGGTCCTTGGATTACGATGTTGCGGACGATGATATTCGATGCCTTGCTGATGTGGATGGGGGCTTTGAGTAGCGTGCCGGGCTTTAGTCCGATGATGGTTTTGTTGGAGCCGGTGATGTTCAGGCGATCGCCAGTTCGTCCGTTCCAGCCATTACCGAGTGTGCCGTCAATGTAGATGACGCGTGGAGAAGAATCCTTCGCATATTTTTGCAAGTCTGCAAAAGTCGTCACCGTAATGGGGGCCGTGTTGCCGCCACCGGTTACTTCGAATGCTGTCGATGTGCGACCTGAGCGGGTTGCCCAACCAATGGGTTTGCATTGGTCTACGGCTGCGGATGCGCAAATTGTGCAAAGTCCTAAAAGAATAGAAATCTTTGCGAAACATCTCATATTCACCTCGTATAATTTTTTATACCCATAACCAAACACTGTGCGCACCAAAAACGCACGTGTCTTTTGCTAAAAATATATTGAAAAAATGTCGAATGACGGAAATCGCCATCTTTTTTCATTTACAAGTTGTCTATGGACAACGAAAGGTGGGCGGTCGCCGTGAGCCGAGCGGTCTTTATGTGAGTCAAAAGCGACCCGTGTTGACGGGTCGTGCTGACGATAGTGAGGCGAAGTCGGAGTCTTGGTATTGCGCAAGAGCCGAACGGTCTTTAATGTGCCTCGAGCCAGTTCTTGCCGAATCCGACGCTGGCGACGAGTGGAACTTTGAGCTCCATGGCGCCTTCCATTTCGGATTTGACCATGGCAGAAAGCTCTTCGACTTGATCGCGCGGGCATTCGAAAACGAGTTCGTCGTGCACCTGGAGCATCATGCGGAGCGGGAGGTTCTCGTCGTTGATGCGCTTTTGGATGCGGATCATAGCGATCTTGATGAGGTCGGCGGCGCTGCCTTGCACGGGCGTATTCACGGCCATGCGTTCGGCCATTTGCGATTCCATGCGGTCGGAACTGTCGATGCCTGCGATGTAGCGGCGGC
>CAMJNF010000041.1 GCA_946407235.1 uncultured Fibrobacter sp.
ACGGCCCCTTCTAGGGGCAAAGCAAGCCACCCCTCTTAGGGGTGGCTTGTGACTTTTAGAAATTTAATCTTACTATGCTTGCGCTTTCTTGTTTTTCACGAATACGAATACGCCGAAGGCGATGAGCAAGAGTGTGGCTAACAGGCTCACCTTAATGCAAGTGTGGAACGGCTTAGAACGGTATTCCATGCGGACTTCGGACTTGCCCTTCGGAATTTCAACAGCGCGGAGCGTGCCGAATGCTTTGTAGACCTTGGCTTCCTTGCCGTTGACGGTTGCTTTCCAGTAAGGGTGGTAGTTTCCGGCAACAACCATAAAGCCTGCGCGGTCGCTTTCAACTTGGAACACTTGCGTGTCCATCTTGGGGCTTGCAATGAGCTTTGCCTTGCCTTCAGCAACTCCGCCTTCGCCCTTGTTTTGCGGTTCTTCGGAGAGGATGACTTTTTCGCGATATTCGAACCCGTTCTTGAGCGCGTCGATGGCCTTGGCATCGTCCATTGTGGTGGATTGCCCATAAATGTAGGCTTCGCCCATGGCGGTTGGAATCGGCATGTAGCTCGTGCCGCGTTGCGTATCGAAAATGATGGCGCCGATGTTCATCAAGTCGAGGAACGGATGCGGAGCGTTTTGATCGTTGATGTTCAGCAAGTAATTGGCGTTGCCTTGTCCGCCGCGAAATTCGCGGTAGCTTGCGAGTTCGTTATCGTGGAATCCGTCTGCGTTGCGCATGTGGTATTGCGGGAACATGTTGGCGCCAAAAGCCTTGTTGCGGGAGAGCGAAAGCACGCGCGGCGTGTTGATGGAATCTGCTTTATAGGGCGCTTTGAGGGCTGCGACAACGCCATTTTTCGGCTGCAAGTATTCGTTTGCAGGAACGTTCTGGATGAACGCTCCGTTGATGGTCATGAGTTCAAATCCTGCTACGAGGGCGAGAATGCCGACCTTGGCGGGTGTGCTCCCTTTCCACTTGAACACGGCAATGCTTGCGCCAATCACGACGAGAATCAGAATGAAGCTCGGGATAATCTTGGAAGCCGTTGCGTTCATCACGATTTCATTCAGCGGCTTGAAGTACGGAGCGGTCACAGGATCGTTCAAGAGCTTTTGACCGCTCATGAGGAAGATGCCGATAACAGCAAATCCAATCACGACTGCGGCTTGGACGCCTCTCGATGTTCCTGGAAGTTTAGCTTTAAATGCTTCTACGAAATTCTTGGTATTGATGGCTTTACCCTGATCGTCTAGGCTCATCACGCCGAGGCAAGCGGCTGCATAGGCGAGGCAAACGACAAGTCCGAACGGGCTGATGAACAGCGTCCAGTTGAAACGAGCAATCACAACGAGCAAAAGTAAGATGACAAACATGGCGGTTCCGTGCAATAGAGCGCGGCGATTCTTGGCGGCGTTTTCACCTTCGTCTGTGATTGCCTTAAGTACGGGGCCTGCCATCATCACGAGCAAGAGCGGGAGCCAGAAAAGAGCCATGCCCGGAGCGCGGAAGTTCTTGACGCCCGGCAAAATATTGTACCAGAGCTTGAAGAGCGGGGAATGGTCGCCCATGCCGTAGCTGAGGGCGACAACGGCACCGAGTCCCCAGAAACTAGCCCAACGGCGTTTGCCAGGGAGGAACAAGCAAAGGAATCCGAGGAATGTGAGGAGAGCGCCTGCGTTATTGTGGTCGAGCTTGAAGCTGTTGTGGCCCCAGTAGAACGGACTACCCTGGCTACCGGCTTCAGCCATCTTGCGGTATTCGTCCATCGTGACATTGACAAAAGAACTTCCCTTGATTTCGCCGCTCTTTTCGTCTTGTTCATAGACATCAACACCGATAAATCCAGGGATGAGCATCTGTGCCATTTCTTCTTGATGGAATGACCAGCTCACGGCGTGACCGTAGTTCGTGTGTTCGCTTTCTCCACGGACTGATTGCGTTGTGGTGTAGAGGTAAGGCGGAATAATCTGGAAGCAACTGATGGCAAGCCCGAATGCGAGTGCTGCTGCTGCAAGCCCGATGCGTTTACCGCGAGTGGCAAGCGTTTCGCAATGGAACGCGGCTTCATAAAGCGTATAGAGTCCAGCTCCCCACAAGAACAAGTAAGTGAGTTGCAGGTGGCTTCCGAGAATCATCCATACAATGCTCAATGCAAAAACAATGAGATAGGGGAGGCTTCCGTCACGGACGATTTTGCGTACGGCGAGGAGAGCCAACGGCGCGATGGCAAATACCATCATCTTTCCATCGTGACCGCCGTAAATGTAAGTGAAGTATTCCGGCGAGAAAGCATAGAGGAATCCAAGGAGCGAACCCCACCATTTGTTGCCGGTCAAGTTCCAAGCGAGGAGCATGGCGCTCATGAAGGCGACCAAGACTGTCAATATGAACTTGAAACCGACTGCGCGCGCCGGGTCCATCAGGAACTGCGTCCACACTAGCGGGTGGTAGGCGTCGGCGAACAACGCGTCCATCGTCGGGATGCCGCCCAAACGGCTGTCGTCCCATTCCGTGAGAATCACGTTGAATGTGCGCAAAATGCGGCTACCGATGCCGTTCAGCTGGTCGCTGTTGAGCATGAGTTGGCTGGAATCGAATGCGAAATTACGGAATACAATCAGCAAAATCGCGAAGAAAACTGCGGACATTGCCACAAAAAATGCTGGCTTCTTATTGAAAATATTCATGTGAGGAAATATAAAAATACCGCAGAGGGAGCCCACTACGGTTCGTTAAATTGTTTGGATTTAAGTGAATTCCACGACCGAAATTATTCGAGCGTGTTTTCGTCGGTCTTGGCCGTTTTTACCAAACTGTAAATGCCGAATGCAGAAATGATGCAGATGGCGATGAATACGGTGTACTTGATAAACTTGCCCATAAATTTCTCCTTGAGATTTTTTTATAAAGATATTTGATTTTGCCGAAGCGGTCAAGTGTTTTTTTAGAACAGTGGTTAGTAAACAGTATGCAGTAAACAGGAATTGCAATTGGAACATTTCAATTAGATCCCTAACCTAACCCCTATAGCCTACAACCTATAACCTATCTAAGTTCTAAGAGCGAAGCGGGCTAAGTTCTGCCAACTAAGCTGTGCCAACTGCGCCCCCGGCGCTACTCTTTAGTAATTATCATGCAAATTACGGGGAGTTTTTTGTCCACCTCGTTTTCGCTAGGGATAATTTCGCTTTCGAGCACCTTGCAGTTGAGTTCCTTGATGAAAAATTCGAGCTGGCTGCGTTCGAACCCGAGCCAAATGTGCCCGTGCGTTGTACGGAAGGATTCTTCCTTGTGCTGAGCAAGGTCCAAAAGCGCAAGTCTTCCGCCCGGTTTCAAAATGCGTGTGGCTTCCTTGAGGGCCAGTCGCGGATCGGTCGCGTGGTGGAGCACCTGGCTCATCAGCACGAGGTCCGCGTAGTTGGACGGAAGTCCCGTCTGCGTCATGTCGGCCACTTTAGGTGTGACGTTTTCGATGCCTTTCTGTTGCAGAATCTGCTGGAGCCCGCTGATGATTTTCGGATCGTAATCGAGTGCGGTCACGTTCTTGCAGCGGTTTGAAAGCATGAGCGAGAGGTCGCCGCCTTCGCCGCATCCAATGTCTACGGCGTTTTCGAAAGGCACCATGAGCTTGCTGAACAGGCTGATTTGAGCCTTGAGGCTTCCGCCGGCTTGGTCGAGCTTGTGAATTTGCCCCTTGGTTTTGTCCGTGCGTTCTTCGAGTGCTTGTGCGGCGCGGCATTTCAGGATATCCCTGTCTTGCAATTCGTCGTAGGCTTCGCGGATAATCTGTAAAAGGCGGCTGCTCATGTAAAGCTCTTCGCTCAGGCGGTAGTATGCCTTGATGCCGTCGCGACGGTCTTTCACGAGCCCGCATTGCGAGAGCTTTGCTAAATGGCGGCTTGCATTACTTTGGTGGATGTCCAAAATGTCCTTGATTTCGTTGACTGTAAATTCGGACTGGTCCAAGAGGAGCAAAATCTTTAGGCGCATTTCATCGGAAATGGCTCCAAAAAGTTCCATGTTTGGGATGATAGGTTCTCGGTTCTGGAGAAAATTCGAATTTATCACGTTGCCCGCCAAATGCTTTTTTATGTTTGTCTTTGTGAATATAAATTTTAAAAAAAGTTGTGTTTGTTTTTTTTGAGTGATGATGAGCTTTATTTCTCTTTTTTGTCATTCCTTGGGCTTTGTCCGAAGAATCGAGTGCGTGAAAAATACGTGTTTTAAAGTTTTTTTTGCCGTGATGTGTGTTTCAACGCTTGTCATGGGTTCTCCTGGCGTATTTTCGCCTGAAAATCCGTATTCAATTCCATCGCGCCACTACGATGTCTCGGTTCGGCTCGATGTTCCGCTTGCGCTTGGAATTGCGCTCACTTCGGCGCTAGGCGTTTATCAATATTACGGCATGGAACGCCTTGAAGCAAACGATTTAAAAAACAAGTCGGATTTTTTCCCGTGGGACCGCCCGTTTGTGGGCCATTACAACGATTGGGCGACAACGGTGAGCCATTATTCTGCGGTGCTTGCTGTGGCTCCGTTTGCGTTGGCCGGTTATTCTTGGTTCAAAGGCGATGCTGATGCGCACGATTTTGGCGCATACTCGATAATGCTTGTTGAAGCGTTTTTGCTGCAAAATGCATTGAACCAGATAGTTCGTTCGTCTCAACTTTGGCCCCGGCCTTACGTGTATTCAAAAAGCGGTAAAGGGGCCGAGAAGGCTGGTGATGCGCGTGGGGAAGCTTATGGATCGTTTTATTCGGGGCATGCTTCTGCAGCGTTTACCGTTGCCGTGTTTACGGGCGAGTGGTTTTCTGAAATCTATCCCAATTCCAGGTACAAATCGATTGTTTGGGCTTCTTCGTTTGCACTTGCGGCGGGAGTTGGAGCCTTGCGCGTTGTGGCGGGCAAGCATTACCCTACCGATGTTGTAGTTGGATCGCTAGTTGGGGCTGGTGTGAGCTTGGGCATCATCAAAATTCATGAGATTTGTAAAAAGAATATTTCTTTTTGGGTGATTCCGAACAATTTTGGCGCCATTTTTTACTTTTGACATTTTTTTATAGCATTTTTTTTGAAAATGCGTATATATATTGAAATGCGTATATATATTGTGTAGGCTTACTTCGTAAGTCATTTTTGTTAGATGAGGTTTTTGATGTTGGATGAGGTGAGGCGTTGTTTGTGCGCCGTAGCGATTTTGACCGTGTCTGTGGTCAGCCAAAATTACGCAGCAGAATTCAAGGATTATAGAGATGGGCGCGTATATCGTGGTATTCCGTCTGGTTCTCTAAACTGGTTTAAACAAAGCCTTCGGTATAGCAAGACCGCATTCTTTACAGATGAAAGTGGCCATCCCTTCTATCGTAGCGATAATTGGCAAGCGTCTTGCCCTGAAGGTTCGCATATTCCGGATGAAACGGATTGGGATGAATTAGTCGAAGATAAGTTCAAAGGTCCCGACAAGTTGCAGAATATGAAAGACTTTGTCGGAGGGTCTTCGCTTGGTTTTTACAAGTTTGAATTTGATGAAGTCGTGAATGCAAGAAAGGGCTATGCTTATTTTGCTTTGCGCGGCCCGGGCAGTCGGGCGATAAGATTTGAAACAAAACGCGGTACAACGAAAATCGTGGACATTGAAGAGGCTGATGCTGTGCAAATCCGTTGCGTGTTCGCACGTGACCAGTTTGCCGAAAAAAATATTTCGCCGAAGGATATGATTTTTACAGATAAACGCGATAACAAAAAGTACAAGGTTGGCGTTCGTGGCGGCAAAATTTGGATGATGAAAAATCTGGCGTTTAGCGTGACTTCAGAGAAGCAGTGCTACGTAGAAGATAAAATGTATTGCGAAAAGTTCGGGCGCTATTACACGTACGAAGAAGCGCTCAATGCTTGCCCTCCGGGATGGCATTTGCCGGATGATGGTGAATGGCGCGATTTCCAGAAAGACCGTGCAACGCTTGATTGGGATAATCTAGGACAGGGCGGCTGCCAGGATTGGGATAATTACTGTGATGGTATGAATTCCGGACATTACTGGTCCAAGACGTCTGTTCAAGAAAAAACGGCTCGCTCTTGGGAATTCAACCGCACGGACAAGGATATTGAGCGCACCGACGCTAGCGTCTATAAGGGACTTTATATCCGTTGTGTGGCGGATTGATGTTTAGCACGTTGTCCTGAACGGCGAATGTCGTGGTATTCTATTAGTCGCTTATGGCAAAAAATGCGTACAGTATAGAAAATAAAGTCGCAGAAGCGAAGCTCCCCGAGAGGTAAACAAAAAGCCCGAAAACGACTACCGTCAGAGAAAGAAGAAAAATTTTGGACGGGCAGAAAGAAAAATTGATGTTGAACATGAGTGACCTTTAATGTTAATCTTTGTCTATAAAATAGATAAAGATTATGTCATTAAATGTCACTAAAGACGCTTACATTTCGTCGTCACCTTCGGAAATATCTCCGAAATGGCTACCATAATCGTCGAAATTAATTTCTTCTGCAATGTCGTCGTTATCAATGTCTTCGTTATCAAGCCCGAGTCCAAGTCTAGCACAAATACGGTCAAGGAGGATGAGGTCTACATCTTCTGTGTCGCCGCCTTCACGTTCGTAAGCTTCGATGATAAGCTCCTGTTCGTCCGGTTTGTATTTATCGACAACTTCAGTGATTTTCATTTTTTCTCCTTTGCAGATACGTAAAATTATCCGCGTCTCTGCTTGTAATATCGTCAATCTCTGTCATAAAGTCAATGGTTTTTACTATTTTTTTTACTATGAACAAAAAATTGTCTTTTATTGCACTTGCTTTTTTGTTGGGAATCTCTCAATCTTGGGCCGTTGACCCCCGTATAGAACAGGGTGCCCGTTTTGAGGCCAAGGGTCAGTATGAAAAGGCTCTTGGTGAATACCGAGCTATGTTGGCCGAGAATAAGAAAAATACCGAAGCCTACATGGCTGCTGGCAAGGTCCGCATGAAGATGAAGGACTATAAGGGGGCGCTTGCTAATTTCCGCCTGGCTTATGGTTATGACGCCAATTTGAGTGAAGCGTACGAAGGTGCCGCTAAGGCTTACGAGGCGATGGGCCAACAGGCTAAGGCCGATGCCGAACGTGCAAAGATGAAGGGCGCTAAGACTGCTGCGCCGGCTGCAGCTGCAAAGGCCGAGCCAGCCAAGGCCGAAAAGAAGCCCGAAGCTAAGGTTGAACCTGCTAAGACGGAACCGAAGGCTGCTCAACCGACTCAAACAGCTCCAGCCGCTAAAACGGCAACCGCTGCAGATGTTACCGAGGATCCGTTTGAAAAGGGGAAAGCTTTGCTTGCCGAAGGTCGTTATGCCGAAGCTGCTCCGCTATGGAGAGCCGCTCTTTCGAAGAGACCTGGCGATGCTGGTGCGTACTTCTATGCAGGCCTAACTCGTTATGAGATGGGAGAATACGACAAGGCCGAGTTCAACTTGAAGAAGGGACTTTCGTACAAGGAACGCGGTAACGACGCTAATTTCTATTTGGCAAAAATCAACCAGAAAGGGAAGCGTCTCGATCAAGAAAAGAAGTACCTCGCTGCGTATTTGAAGAAGGCCGCTCCGGATGCCAAGTTCCGCAAGGCTGCCGAAGACCGCATGGCTGAAATCAACGCTGCCGCTAATGCTGCTGCCGAAGAAAAGGCAATGAAGGAAGCCGAAGCGAATGCTTTGAAACAAGCAAAGAAGAACGGGAACGACAAGGCGAGGTCTGCTGACGTTCCTGTTCCGCAGAAAGATGATGTCGCTCCGACTGCAACGAATTCCATTGCGAATGCCAATGCGCTATACGCCGATGGTTACAACGAAGCCGCTCTCCAGATGTATAAGGCTTTGCTCGAAAATGAAATTACGCCGGATGAACGCTATTTCGCAATGCTCCAGATGGGTAACATCTACCGCGAAATGCGTGACTTCCACAGTGCTGTGACGCGTTACCGGGATGTTGTTCGTGAATTCCCGAATTCTGACTGGGCAACCGAAGCCGAACGCGCTCTGGAAGACGCTGTATGGCTTGAAAAGCACGCTAGCGAACTCCCGCGCAACAAACGATAAAATCGTAATAAAGGAGAACCCCGATTAAATCGGGGTTGACAATGTTGTTTTTAAAATGTCATGCCGGGCTTTTCCCGGCTTTATTTTTAGATAAACTTTACCGTCGATCCATTATTGTTCATTTAATGCGCTTGGTGGGCATCGCCGTTTAAAGAATTATCCTTTCACAAGCTTTCGATCGCTTTTAACTTTAGTGAGGAATTTTTTATAGAGCTTGTTGTAAATGGCTTGGTTCTCGGGATTCGGCGTGTACGTGTTCGTAATCTCGATGTGATTGTGGATGTCTTCGAATTTCATTTGTCCAAGACCAATTGCTGCAACGGCGGCCGCGCCAAGTGCTCCCACGTACTGCGGATGCTTGACCGATTCTATTGTATGGCCGGTAATGTCTGCGAGAATCTGGTTCATTATGTTGATCCTTGCAAGTCCGCCAGCAAAGCGGATCGTGTCGGATATTTTGCATTTCTGGGCCTGGCATTCTAGCAACCAGCGGAAGTGGAAGCAGATGCCTTCGATGACTGCGCGGAGCAAATCTCCACGAGATGTTTCCAAGTCGATACCCGAAAGTGAACTGCGGATTTCTCCATCTTCAAAGGGAGTCTTGCAGCCGTTCATAAACGGTGTGAACAAAAGTCCACGAGCGCCTGGCTCTGCTTTTGATACAAGCGAAGCGCATTCTTCGTAAGTGTATTCGGAATTGTCGAGCTTGCCGATCAGTTCGCGTGCCCAGGCAAAGCATTTGCCGGCGGTCTCGAGCTCGCCGTACAAGTACTTTTGTGCGGGGTTCGGTCCCTTGACGGCTATCATCATGATGTCTGCAAACTGGATGATATGATCGACAACGGTACAGACGGAACCGGATGTGCCGCAGTAAATTCCTGTGAGGTTGTTATGGGTGTTTCCGCAGCCAATGGCGACCAATGCCACATCTCCGCCGCCTGCGATAACTGGCGTTCCTGGATTCAAGCCCATTTGCTCGGCGGAGGTTTCTGTAATTTGACCAACGATGTCGGTGCTCTGTACGATTTTAGGTAAATGATTTTCGTTGATGCCATAAGCTTTCGCCATGGTGTGGCTCCAGCCGGAGTGGCCTTTGCGGCAATCGTTGAGCGCTGAGCAGAATGCGGAATCCTCTGTGCGGACAAATTTTCCGGTCGTCTTGAAAAGCAGGTAGTCCCCGACGTCTAGGAACTTGTCGACTTTGGCGAAAAGTCCTGGTTCGTTTTTTTGAACCCACTTGTATTTCCAGATGGGGCTGTAGGCACCAACGGGGACCATGCTTGTGTGGCGCATCGCCTTGAGGAGTTTCCAGATATTCAGCCCGTGAAACTTGATTCCGTGATTGAAGTATTCTTTCAATTCTTCATCGGCGCGTCTGTCGAGGAAGGTCATTGGAGGGCGAACCGGGTTGCCGTCGGCATCTACGAGTACGGTTCCGTTCATTTGCGAGCAGAAGCTGATGCCCTTAATTTGCTCGCTTGAAATGCCATAATTTTTGAGGAGGTCTTTAGTACAACGGCAAATAGAATCCCACCATTGATCAGGGTTCTGTTCGACGCCTTTGCCGTTTAAAGTCGAGGTGTTGTGCGTATTGGTGACCGTAGCGCCTACGAACTTTATTGTATCCGTAATTTTTGTGAGTGCGGCCTTTATAAAAGAATTGCCGATATCGTAGGTTACTAGATACATTTTTTACCTCTTCATATCTCTCTCTGTATAAATCTCCTTTAGAATAATAAAAAAAATAAACGGCAAATGTCACCTGTATATAATTTTTCGGTAAGATTTTTGAATGAAAAGCGGGGTAAAAAGTTCCGATTTTGTGGAGTTTTTGACTTTTTAAAGAAATGTTAAATATTGTTTATGAAAAAGTGGATTGTACAAATAAATTTATTTTTAAATATCCTGTTTTGTATAAATAATTTTTTTGAGTATAAAAAAGGGAGTAAATATCATGATAAGTAATGGAAAATCGGATTGGATGCGTTGGACGCCGACCAGAGAATATGAAAATTTGGAAGATTCTCCTAAAAATGTTGAAACCGATTTTAGTGATGATGTCCAGGGAATTTGTCATGATGATGAGTTTTGGTATATTGCTCATGGCGCGGGATCATTAAACTATAGTAACTTAATTGGGGGACGAAATTATGGCGTTATACACCAGGTCCCTTTATTTGGCTTGGATCAAAATATTAATTACACTATGGAAAAGCAATCTAAAGGGTGCTTAGTCTTTAGTCAAGGGAAGCTGTCTGAACATCGTTTTTACAAGTACTTTAACCCAGATTCTAAAAAAACTGTTGGCATAAAAGTTGGCGAAATTCATTTTGGGGATATTGATTATTACAAGGGGTTTATTTTCGTTCCTGTTTTCCAGAATGGAAAAGAAGGGGATGTGGATGCCCAGATTTTGGTTTTTTCGACCAAAACATTTGACTGCGTTTGGTGTGAAAGACTGAAAAAGAGGGATAATGTTTATTTTGAAAAGCTGCTATGGTGTGCTGTAAACCCTTTAGATGGATGTTTGTATACTAGTGATACTTTTATATCCCGTTCTTTTGAAGGAGATCATTCTCCTGTTATGGCTTATAGAATTGATGTCGAAAAGCTTAAAATGCTGGAAAAAGGCAAAAATAAAAATCGTTTGAGCGATAGTGTCTTTACTTGTGTAAGTAAAGATGGGATAATATTATATCGAGGCGTGAAAAATGACGCAGGGGAAATAGAGGCTAGACCCTATGAAATTGATGCAAGAATGCAAGGTGGATGTTTTGATTCGTTTGATACATTGTATTTGTGTGCCGGTTTTGGATCTCATGAGAAACATGATGGTGTTTCAGCTTTTGTTTTATTTCGCGATAATGATGAATCCACTCGAGATTTTATCCAAAAAAGGGCCTATTACATATGGAAAGAAAAGGGCGGATATCTGCAAACTGAAGATGAGAAAAGAAAGGATTGGTTTGAGGCCAGTTGGCAAATTAATTCCGCAGTCCAATCGGGTTTTCTTAGGTTTGATGGGCCTGCATATGCCGGATTAGCATGTACGAAGTCTAACGGCTCGGATGAAAGCGCTATAGATTTTTCATTTAATGGACAAAACTTTTTGTACCCAGAGGAACCAGAAGGAATTACATATTGGGATTTAAGAAAATATGCGAAGGAAAAAGATTGCGGTTGGCTTAAAGGTAGTTTGCACATTTTGAAATTGAAAAATAACGGTATATTTATTTTAGGGGGTATCGATTATTTTTCTGTGCACAATTATGTTTTAAGAAATCTGGAATCTCCTGTTAAAGGTCTGTTTTATGATCCGAACGGATTGCATATTAAATTTAATCCAATTACACAACGATGGGTTATTGTTGGTAGAGATAACTTCCCGTTGAAAGAATTTGAATCAGAAAAAGAAGCGGAAAATGCTAAACAATTGATGCGTAATTTTAAAACGATTCTAAAAATTGGGCGCTATGCAGCTGATGAAACAAAGAATGATTATTGCTATGATTTTTTAGATGATTGTGTTAGTAATTCTATAAATACGAATAACATAGAAAAAGAAAGCTGCCGTTTTAAAGACCTGAAGATTGAGAATGAAACTAAGGTTCCTGCAGGTGAATGGCGCAGCGACTATGCTGTTGTTATGCGTTATAATAATGAAACGGTCAAATCTCTTCCGATAAATTGTAATTTAGATGGAAATAAAATTGAGACGATATATCATAAAATAAGGGCCAAAGCTGATCGTAAAAAGAAAGATTTTTATATAAACAACTTAAAAGCTTCTTCAGGAAAAATAAAAGACAACCTTTACTGGTTTGAATAGTAAAGGTTGCCGCTTTTGTGAAAATGCCTACACGACTTGAACGAGCAAACCCTTGAGGTATTGGCCCTCGGGGAAGGCTGTGTTCACGGGGTGGTCGGCAGGTTGGCCGAAACGTTCGATAATCTGCACGCGGCGGTGCGCATCTGCAGCCGCATCGGCGATGATTTTCTGGAACAAGTCCATTTCCATGAGGCCGGAGCAACTGAATGTGGCGAGCATGCCGCCTTCGGCGAGAAGCTTCATTGCGAGCAAATTAATGTCCTTGTATCCGCGTGCGCCTTTCTGCAAGTTGTCCTTGCTCTCGACGAACTTTGGCGGGTCGAGCACGATAAAGTCAAACGTTTCTGCTTTGTCACGGCATTTGCGCAGGTATTGGAATACATCGGCTTCGATGTGCGTGGCATGAGCTGTACTTAGCTTGTTCCGCATGATGCCTTCTTTGGCGAGCTTGAGCGCATCCTTGGAAACATCGACTTGATAAACCTTTTCGCAACCGCCACGGAGTGCGTAAAGCCCAAATCCGCCCGTGTAGCAGAAACAGTTGAGCACTTTTTTGCCTGCGGTGAGCTCGCCTACACGGCGTCTTGCATCGCGTTGGTCGAGGTAGTAACCCGTCTTGTGGCCGTTCTTCACGTCGATGGGGAAGAGAATTCCGTTTTCGTTGATGATGACCGGTTCGTCAGGAACTTCGCCGAACACAACTCCCGTGCGGAGGGGGAGACCTTCTTTTTTGCGGACTTCGGAATCGCAGCGTTCATAAATGCCGCGGCAGCCCGTTTTTTCGGCGAGCAACTCGTAAATGATTTTACGGTTGACTTCGGCACCTGCGGCAAGAATTTCGACAGAGTAAATGTCGGCGTACTTGTCGATGATGCAGCCCGGAATGCCATCGTTTTCGGCGTTCACGAGGCGAAATGCGCTTTCTTTATCGAGAATGTCGAACCCGCGGCTCTTGCGGGAGGCTATGGCGCGGTCGAGGATGTCGCTAAAGAATTCTCGATCGATTTTTGTATTCTTTCCTTCGTTTCCGAAAGTCCAGAATCGGCCACGTATTTGAGATTTGGGTGAGTATGCAGCGAGGCCTAAAAAATCGCTCCTGTAGCTGTAAACTTCAACAACATCACCAAGTTCTGGGTCACCGACAACTTCGTCAATGGCACCACTGAAAATCCAAGGATGGTAGCGGAGGGCTGATTTATCGCGTCCGGCTTTCAAAATAATCGCTTTCATGGTTGAAAATTTAGAAATTATTATATATTTCTTTTGAGCATATTTAAGAGTATGCGACGGAGAGAGAATATTTGTTTTTTTATCGAGGGGTAAAAGTGATTTTAAATTTCTTTTTTGAAATTTTAATTACTAGATTGAAAAACATGGTTGCCATTTTTCGGAGCATTTTTTTTCGAGTGGGAGTTTTGGGGTTCGCTCTTGTTTTGTCGTGTGCTTTGAGTGCTTGTGATGAAGAAAAGAAAAATGCAAACAATGTTTTGCCTGAAACGAAAGTCTTTAATGCTACGGTTCGAGAAATAACGGGTGATGCCAAGATTATTATTGATGGCGATGCTTATTCTTTAAGTGTTGGACAGAATGTCTGTGAAAAAAATCAACTGGAGTCAGGATTCGCTTCGTCGGTCGTTCTTTCGGTGGCCGATGGTTCTGCTTTAAAGGTTGATGGAAAATCAGTAATCCAGTTTGACGTGACGGTTGAATCTCTGAAACGAACGATGTCGGTGGCGCTTCGTCAAGGGCGGCTGATGTTTGATGTGCAAAAGCAAGCCATCAAGGATGAATTTGAAATCAGTACAGAAAACGTTTTGTCCGTGGTTCGCGGTGCGGTGGGTTTTGTTGAAAATCGTGATGGCCTAGAAGTTACTTCGCTCAAGGAAGGGGCTGTCTCTGTTGTAAAAGCGGGGGAGGAACAAACCATCAAGAACGGGCAGACTTTGATTGCCAATGTGAACGGCACCAAAGTACTTTCGCTTACAAGCTCGGGGACTTTGATTTTGGCGCGTGCTATTGATTCTGTGGCGACTGAGGCCGCTTCAGAGCTTGGAATACATGCTTCAAAGCTGAATCTTGATAAATTTGCTGCTATGTTGGTGCGTTTTGATAATGCTTATAAAAAGAAAGCTGATAGCTTAATAAAGAAAACGCAGGTGGAGTTTAAGCCGAAAATTTTGAACGAATACATCGGAAAACCAAGTGCTACCTTGGAAGCGTTATATGTACCGGGTGGCATTGTTTCGGTGCAAGGTTTTGTGGATACGGTTCCAGAAAGCGGGATTTACAAGCGGACTTTTGAATGGGCTGATTCTACAGCGTTTGGACCGAAGCGCTTTGTCGTAAATTGTGGCAATGGTGAGGTGGAGTACATTTGCCATACTTGGAGCACGAATTTTGTTTCGGCGAAAATGGCTGAGGTCTTGACAAAGGCAGATGAACGTAAAGCCCATGTTGTAAAGGATACAGCGCAACAACCCAAAATACTCAAGCCCACAGTTGTGGTTGAAGGCTCGGGGCGTGAACGCATACACGTGCTGCCCGAAGAACGCGATATCCCGGCGACGCTGCGTTTTCGTGTTGCAGGCTTGATGGGCGCTGATTTAAAGCAAATTAAGAAGATTGTGGTCATGCGTAAAGGTGCTGTTATTAAGACGTTTAGTGGCGATGAATTGACAATGAATTCTTTCAAACTTCCGCTCCGGCTGAAGCAAAATCGAGTTGCGCATATCGAAATCTCCGTGTATTTTGTGAATGGCAAACTCATTAAGGGTCGAAAAGTTTATGAGACTTACTGCTATTTCGAAAATTACGAAGGTGGCAAAAAGAGTAATCGAATCAACGATATGACGGCAGAAGAAGAATACAAAAATGTCGTGTCCAAGCACTTGCTCAAGAACGAATAGCTTTTTTTAAAAAGCTAAATTTGGGCGCATGTTTGAATCGTTATTTGACAAGTATCCGTTTTTCAGAAAAGTTCCGGCCATCCTTTGCATGGCGATTATATTCAAGCTTTCTTCGATGACTTCCGCGGAGTTGGAAGATTTCCCGCATGTGTGGGATAAACTGGCGCATACTTGCGAATACGCTACATTGGCGGGTTGCTTTTGCATGTGGTGGGCGCGCGGCCAATGGTCTATAAAGCCGTGGCTCAAGGTTGTGATTGTGATGCTTTTGGCGCTTGCCTATGGATGCACGGACGAATACCACCAATTGTTTGTGGAAGGCCGCGACTGTAGCGGTTATGATTTGATTGCCGATACGCTCGGCGGTATGATTGGTGGTTCGGTTTACGTGCTGATTGTGTGGATCTTAAACCGCTATGATCCGCTTGTTGAGTAGGCCGTAGACGGTAAGAAGTCGGCAGTCTTTTAGTTGCAAGGCCGCTTTTGTCATTCCAGACGCTGTGCCGGAATCGCCTTTTTGTAGTTTTAGACAGCCTGTTATAGATAAAGTATTAAAATTCGCCGAGTAAAATGACTTCTCTGTGAAGCTGAATGCCAAATTTTTCAGCGACGACTTTTTGAACGTGTTCGCTGAGCGCTTTGATATCTGCTGCTGTGGCGCCTCCGGCATTTACGATAAAGTTGGCGTGCACACGGCTTACTTCGGCGCCGCCTATGCGGTAGCCTTTTAAACCCGCTTGTTCGATGTAGTAACCTGGTGCGATTTGTGTCGGCGTTTCGGCGGCGCCGGCATCTAGACGCTTGAAGGTGCTACCCGCATTGGGCATGGAGAGCGGCTGTGACTTGCGACGTTTTTCCATGCATTCCTGCATCTCGGCTTCAAGGTCTTTGGCTGTTTTGCCAAGCTCTGTTGCGGGTGTGAGTTGGAATGTGGCAGAAATGATTGTTTCTGAAAGAAGATTGCTTTGCCTCCCTTCGGCTGGCTCAGGGACCTTGGACTCGCATTTTGCAAACTCTTGAAATATGCTGTGGCGGTAGCTGAAGTTACATTCGTTTGTGGTGCGCTTGTGTAAGTTGCCGTCGGCGTCAATGAATTCTACTTCAATGCATGTTTGCGAAACGTCTTGCCCGTAAGCGCCTGCATTCATGTAGATGGCGCCACCGAGACTTCCGGGGATTCCTGCCAGTTTGTGGATTCCGGAAAGTCCTTCGTTAATCGTGTAGCGGGCGAGGCGGGCGAGCGGTGTGGCGCCTTTGGCGCTGATTTTCCCGTTGTGAAGATCAGTGATATTAGAGAAAAATTTTCCGAGTTGTACGATGACTCCATTGAATCCGTGGTCGGAAACGAGCAAGTTGGTGCCTTTACCGAGAATAAAACTTGGAAGCGCTTTTGCTTTTGCAAACTGAATAGCTTCTTTTATATCATCGACTGATTCTGCTTTGACAAAATATCTTGCTGGACCGCCCACTTTAAAGGACGTGTGTTCGTTCATCGGTACATTTTCGAGAATATTCATGGCAAAAATATATATATTCTTCTTGCAATGACAGAAGAGGAACTCAAACAATTTAAGGCTGCGCTCTCGATTACCGCTGTAGCGAATGCTCTTGGCGTGCCTGTTGTGCGTGGTCGTTGCCGTTGTTTTTTCCCGACACGCCATGCGCATGGCGATAGAACTCCGTCTGTGTCATTCTCCGAAGAACGTGGTACATTCCGCTGCTGGGTTTGTGATGATGTCCGCGGTGATGTGATTTCGCTTGTTCAGATTGTCAAGAATTGTTCCTTTTTAGAGGCTTTGAACTGGCTCAAGGAAACGTATGGATTTCTGGTGCCGGGTGCAAAGAACGTTGTGCAAAATCGCGTTATGGCGCCGAACGCTTCGCCCGCGAATGCTCCGGCGCCGTTTCATACGCCCGCGCAAAATGCCTCGCTTGTGGCGAAAGTCGCAGTGCGCGAAGCCGCTCTAGAATACCAATCTCCTGAACCCACAAAAGAACTTGTGAGCGAAGATGAACGCAAGAAGATTATTCTTTCGTTCTTGAAAATGTTAAGCCCGGTAGATAAGACTCCTGCGGCTGCGTACCTTGCGCGTCGTCGCATTTATAAGCCGATTTGGGACAAGATGCTTTTGCGCACGATTACAGATTATGGGGCGCTAAATAACAAGCTCAAGGAAACATACGATTTGGAAGTCCTTAAATATGTCGGACTTTTCAACGAAAAAGGGAACTTGAGGTATTACAAGCACCCGTTATTTTTCCCGTATCTCGATGCGAAGCGCCGTTCGTGCTATTTTCAAGCGCGGGCAATTGATAGCTCAGTTGTTCCCAAGGAATTGAATTTGCGCGGTACGGTTCCGTATCCGTATAATGTTTCTGTTCTTGATCAAAAACCGGGCTGGGTTTATTTGTGCGAGGGGGTTATTGATACGCTCACGTTCTTAGGGCAAAATATTGCTGCAATCGGCATTCCCGGCGTTCGCTCGTTCAAAACGGAATGGCTCCCGCTTTTCAAGAACAAGAGTGTTGTTCTTTGTCTCGATAAAGATGAAGCTGGGCGAAGCGGCACTGAATATTTGCAATCTGTCTTTGCGCACGAGAATATTCGTACAGTCGTGCTAGGCGAAGGTCTTGAAAATATCAGTTCGTCAATGAAAGAAGGCGATGATATCAATTCTTGGTTTGGTGGGAAGAAGTGAACTTGGGTTAGTAGGAAGTAGGCAGTAGGAAGTGGTTAGTGGTTGGTGGTTAGGAATCGTCATCCTCGAAGCGAAGCTGAGGGGATCCAGTGAAGAATCCTTCAGCTTTGCTTACTATCTCCCCATGACTCTATCTATTTCTTCTTGATGGGTGATGCCGGTTTCTACGAGCTTTTGCGCGTTATCGTGCATGGTGCCATCGGCATAGGTGCCGTTGGGTAACAGCAATTCGCAGACGATGGTTCGTCCGCTGTAATGTTGCTCGTTTTCTTGAAGGGAGCTTCTGTTTATCTTTCGAATAAGGCGTTGTGCGAAAACGCCGAGTAGGGTTTCGTCTAAAACGTTTTTCGAAATTCCTAAATCCTGTAGCCTTGTGGCGGCCGATTTTGCGCTGTTCGTATGCAGAGTACTCAGTACTAAATGTCCCGTTTGTGCGGCTCGAATTGCTATTTGTGCGGTCTCTGCATCGCGGATTTCTCCAACGAGAATCACGTCGGGATCTTGTCGCAATATGGAACGCAAGGCGACTGCGAATGAAAAACCGCATTTTTCATTTACTGAAACTTGGTTGGCGCCGCGAAGTTCGTATTCTACAGGATCTTCGATTGTCGTGACATTGATTTTTTGCTGGATAATTTCTCGGAGGCCTGCGTAAAGTGTTGTCGTTTTGCCGCTGCCTGTGGGGCCCGTCACAAGAAATAATCCTTGTGGTGCGCTGAAAATGCGCTGGAGTGCTTGGAGCGTTTTTTCGCTAAAGTCAAGACTTTCAAGAGTTTGTTCGCTATCGTTTGCGCTTAGCAATCGCAGAACGCATTTTTCACCGTTGCTAATCGGAATTGTACTCAAGCGTACGTTCACTTTCTCGCGAAAATTTTCAAATGCAAAACTTCCATCGTGTGGCAATCGGCGTTCCGTAATATCGACATTTGCCATGACCTTGAGGCGGATCAGCACAGGTTCTGCAAGCCATTGCGGAAATGTGCGGTATTCCGTTAAAAGTCCGTCAATGCGGAAGCGTACGCGCAGAGCGTCTGTAAGGGGTTCCAAGTGGATGTCGGTTGCTTCTTTTTGCAGCGCCTTAACGATAAGGCTATCGACAAAATTAATGATGGGTTCTGATTCCCAAGAAGTATTGCGCGAAATATCGAGTTGTTTGATTTGCTTGAGCAAATCGTCGTCGTCAATATTTTCGCCGTTATTCTGCAATACGCGGATTTCGTCAGGAGTTTTTTGCTCTGCTACAATCCTTTGTTGCGTGATGAATCGAATTTTTTCGAGCAAAAATTCATCGGTTGTATTTGGAACTGCGATTTTCAGGGGCGCGGCGCATTCCTCGGCGCATTCCCCAGTGCACTCGGCTTCTGCCATTACTGCAATCCCGTTTTTCTGACACCATTTTTTAGATAAATTTATTTGTTTCATTCCCGTAAAATACAAAGAAAAATCTTGAAAATCCATTTCTTGCAAATTTTGCAAACAACCGTTTGCACGAGAGTCGCGGAAACAAGCTTGCTTGTTTCCATGACCGAGTAAGCAGGTTGTTCTGCAAACTACCGTTTGCACGAGAGTCGCAGCGGCAAGCTTGCTTGCCGATATGACCGAGTCTCAGGTTGTTCTATAAACTACCGTTTGCAAAGTAGTCGTTAGTCAATAGTCATTAGTTGTTTGTCCGCCATGACGTTGCTAAGACCAATAACCAATGACTAAATACAATAGACTATAAGTCACAAGCCACCCCTAAGAGGGGTGGCTTGCTTTGCCCCTAGAAGGGGCC
>CAMJNF010000042.1 GCA_946407235.1 uncultured Fibrobacter sp.
AGTACAGCGGCTTGCCCCAACGGTATCACACCATCAACACGTTTTTCCAAAGTATCTCTGGCTTCAGATAATTCAGTTTTAAACATTACACTTCGGGCTAAACCGATTATCAACCCATATTGAACGATTTTACTATAACCATCTATACTGGAAACAATATCCTTTACGCTCAAATTATTTCCTTTAAAGGTAAATCCAGATTGATCCAAAAAAGGAATATCTTTTTTTTCAATTTCTTCAAGATAACGATCTATAGAAAAAAGCACTGTATTCAGTTTCTTATCTAGTTCAACATTGGATTGGACTGAATCTTTTAAAATCGAAACGGTCAAGAAATCACCACTAATGCGCATCAATTTATCCTTAGTCATCGCTGCAGTTACGCGAGGCATTTCTAAGGTAAACGCTTTAAATTTCGTTTTCAAAAAAGTGCTGTCATTCTTTTTTTGCCGTTTAAAAGCAAATGCGATAGTCCCATTAATTTCTGAATTTTTTTTGACCGAACCCAAATCAATTTTCTGCGTTTTGGTTTTGGAATGAAATTCGATACCTTGAGAAGTTACGTTTATCGCAGAAAAAAGTTCATCTATTTTTATTTTCTTTCCTTTTCTAGCAGCCTTTTTCAAAGAATCCAAAGTCTTTTCGACATCAGGGGAATCAAGACGAAGCGAATCTTTATCCACTCGACCGCGTAGAGCAAGTAAGATATTTGTTCTGAAATCATTGGCAACATCAAGCATTTCTGAAGCGCTGTATTCGCGCTTGCCAATTTTCAATTTTTTCCCGACATAGGGAATTTCAAAGTCTTTACCCAATTTTGGAATAGAACCATCCGTTAAAACAACAGTTTTCCCCACACTTGCTTCACTAGTAATAAATGCTAAAGCAAGTGCAACAACAAAGAATAAAGGCTTCATATTTTTCCGTTTTTGAAATTACTTTGTCCAAAGAACTTGCGGCCAGTCTTGACCTTCTTCGCTGAGCATGAACAAAGGCTTCATTGCAGAATCAAGAACAATCGTTCGCGGCAAGCTAATTTCTTCATTTTCTTTGACAAGTCCAAAACCTTCCGTAAGGCGCTTAAATGGATCTACCACGACCGTGAATACAGAGGCATTTAACTTTTGCAACCACTTTTTAATGGCACCTTCATCACGTTCGCCAATATTCACAAGCACAACAGAAACTTTATTTTTATTAAGTTCGTCAAGGTTTTCGACCAAGCGTTTCACACCAACCCGGCAAGGAATGCACCATGTAGCAAAATACACAAGCGCAGTGCGGTCGCTCTTTTTAGTGAGTTTTTCCAAATGCGAACGCGTAAATGGCACCATATTTTCCGAAAACTCGCGAACAGCAAACCACGGCAATGAATCCGAAATCGTTTTCGGCAATTCAATTTTACGAGACTGTTCTATCGCCGAAGCCGGAGCCGCAAACGAAACCGATGCCGCCAAAAAAGCGACAAAAAGCAACACACGAATCATTCCAATCTCCACTTATCCAATTCATTTGTCCAATCTTTAAACCAATCTCCATTCGAGATGTTTTGGTTCAAGCGCTCTGTAGCCTCGTTCTTATCGTAGCGGCCATTCCCTTTAACTTTACCATTGACGCTAAAATAAGATTCGCCATCACAACTCAAGCCGTTCAACGTTAATGTAGCCGTACATGAAAGTCCAAGACTTTTTTCATTACATTGCACAGGCGAAACGTTCAACTTTAACAAAAGTCCGTCCGAACATTCTGCAGCACGCACCGGATACATTGATGAAATTCGTTCAAACACAGCACGGCGCTGTTCTCTAGATTCATCCGCACCATTGTCTTCTTGATAATAAAAAGTATATCTTGAACGGAAGTCATTATACTTCTGCTGCGCGGCATCGAAAACAGGCTTTATATCTTTTTCAGAATTCACGCCAAGCCCATGAAGAACATCCTCGACAGCAAGCAAACGCACGTAAAGTTCGCGAGCCTTTTTAAACGCATTGTTCTTGACAATCGGGTGTTTCTGCTCTTCAAAAGTCTTGATCGCAAGCGTCACGGAATCCTGCAACAGCGAAGCTTCCTTGATAAACGGCCTTGCGGCATCAGAGCGCTGCATACAAGCAACCACACCATGTTTTCGGCCAATGTTCAATGAGGCCACAACCTTTGCATCCTGGGCATTCTGCAAGCGCGTAACGACCTTCGTTTTCGATTCGAACGACGATGTCAGTGTTTCAAAGCCCGCAGCATCTACATTCGACTGGCGGGTTTGTTCGGTCTGAGCCACCATAACAGACTGGATTTTGGCAGCGATATCTTTTTGAGCCATCACCAAAGCCGCATTGGCGTCATCGGCAACACCCATACCACGCAAATCATCGGCATTCGGGCAAGCATATTCCTGAAGCAAATCAGAAAGCGGCACTTGAGGTTCAACAGAAACCGGTGCACCCGCCTTCGAAGCGCCTTCTTGCGCATTATTTTTTTGCAAAGAAGCCGTGGACTGCGCCGGCTCCATTTCGTCATAAGCATGCGATGCTCTCGCACGAAGTTCATCAGCATTGACGCTATGTTTGGCCGCAGATTCGCTCCCAGCACAACCCAAAAGCGTCACAAGACCGCCACAAAACAGTAACTTTAAGGATTTCATGCCGGTAAATATAGAATAGATTTTTATAGATGCTTAGTGGTTCACCTGATCTGCATCAAGTTCATTGTACGCCTTGGCAGCGTTCGCACGAATTTCATCCGTGTTTACGCTACGTTGTTGAGCAGGCGGCTCTGAACTGGCACAACCGATAAACGCAAGAAGTCCTATACAGAAAAGAAATTTTAATGTTTTCATGTATAGGAATATAGCATTTTTGATAGTGGCTAGACCACCCTATTCTTTACTTTACATTCACACGTTTATAGCCAAGCCCGACTCGAACGACATACGCACCACGTGTCGATACTCTCACACGAGTTTCCTTGTCGCTCAATTCACCCACAGAAAGCACATGTCCCATCATATCCATAACGGCATATTGCTTTGCAAGGCTCGGCAAGGATTCATCCATAACGATTTCAAATACGAACGGAGCAACCATTCGAACATGGAATGTCGGAATCGCATATTCATATGCGTTGGAATTCGACGAAGACACGCTGGATTCTGGCATTACAATAATCTGGCTTGAGCTTGATGCGATTTTCTTGCTGCTAGATGAAGCTGGTCTGGAAACGCTTGAACTCGAAGTACGTTTAGCAGAGCTGCTAGAACTTGCAACAGGCTTATAGGAACTGCTCGAAGAACGTTTAACAGAACTACTAGACACCGCCTTACTGGAGCTAGATACCACTGTCGGCGATTTCTTGAGCGTAATTTGAGCCGTTGCCGAAGTCTTGAGATCCGGATATTTTTCAGAATTCCAATCAGACAACATGACATCTAACTTATACGTATAACGGGATTCTTTCTGATAGTCAAAATCACGCTTTGTTTTAATCAATCCCTCTTCTGTAATTGTAAACAAATCGGTATCTCCGCCTACAGCTTTAAATATGTTATCCGTAAATACTTTTGACGTATCGGGATCAACTCCATAAACTTGACCCACCAAATAATTACTCCCTTCATGTTCGTAGAAGTAATAGGTAAGGACTCCCGAAATCGAAGGCTTCTCGTTCACGTCAGTGATATTAATTGTTTTTGTAAGCGATGCCGTCTTCATATCCGAATCTGTTACAGAAATTTTGACCTTATGGGTGTGCTCAGCCGTTTCGTAATTCAGCAAATTGCCATCCTTCACGACAAGGCAAAGTTTATATGAATCGTCATCTTTTTTGATTTGTGCCTTAAATAAATAATTAGCATCTGTACTACCCAAATCAACAAGCGATACAGAAAGATTATCAACTTGATTCCGGTCATCGTCCGAGACTTCGTAGCAAGCGATTTCTTTACCCGTTGGCATATTATTGTCGTCTGTATTTTCAGCAATATTGTAAGTATTAATGCCATCGTCGACAATCTTGGGCTCATGCGCAACATTCCAGATATTGATAGTCACATCAATTGAAGACCTAAGCGATTCATCCGAACCATCAGTTGCAATAACGTGATATTCATAAACATGCTTTTCATCATAATCCAAAGCACCTTCTTTAGCGAGTTTTATAGTCCCGTCACTGTCAATGGTAAACACATCGCCATATTCTTCGGAACCGACAAATGGCGAAAGTGAGTATGTCGGCAACGCACAGGACTCGCTAAACGCGCCCTTGCAATCATCATCTGTAGCCTCTACGGTCCCAACAGTTGTGCCCAAAGGCGCATCTTCATCAATGTAGAATACAGTCGTCAGGCGATCCGAGAAGATTGGTGTTTCAGAAACATCTGTAACATTAACCGTTACAGTAACGCGATCTTCAAGTATTTCATCAGAAGCAATAACATCAAACGTATAAGAAGACTTTGTTTCGTAATCGAAAGTAGCGTTTTCAAGGGTCGTAATTTCACCCGTATTTTGATTAATCACGAAAAATTCAGATTCTTCGCCCGCAAGAGAATAAGTAACCGATCCATCAGCATCATGATCTACAGCAGTAACAGAACCCAAAATCGTAATCGCTTGCTCTGCATTTTCTGCAACCGTAAATTCATAAGACGCTTTTTCAAATACCGGTTTTTCGTTGACATCTACAATTTCAACAGTTACAGGAACGCGATTTTCAAGTGTTCCATCCGAAGCTACAACATCAAAAACATAAGAAGATTTTGTTTCGTAATCGAAAGTAGAACCATCCCTAATAAAAATTCCACCAGTACTTGCATTGATATCAAATAACGCAGCCTCTTCCCCATCAAGAGAATAAGTAATCGTGGCATCAGCATCAGGATCACCAGCTGCTACAAAGCCAAGAGAATTTGAGACATCAACATCTATATCCTCTCTAATAAGAAATTCATATGAAGATTCATTAAACACAGGTTTCTCGTTAACATCGGTAACTTTAATTTTAAATGTTTTGTCTTCATAAAGGCCCGGATTAAGAAGATTTCCTTCGCCATCCACATTGGCATCACGCACACGAACTGTGATTTCATATTCATTCTGAGTTTCGAAATCAAGTACAGCACCTTCCTTTAACTGAATTTCACCGTTAGAATTATCTTCAAAAATACCACTATCATCAATGAGAAGGATTAATTCATTATGGTTATTTGCAAATTTATCCTTATCTTCAAATGTAATTCCAATCGTCGACTCGGTTGTATTTTCAGCGATTTCGATTTCATCCGTAGTATTTGTAAAATACGGTTCTTCGTTTACATCAAGGACTTTAATTCGGACGAACTTTTCCGTTTCGTTTTCGTCTGTATCTTTTATGGTCAATTTAACGTTAAAGACTGCGCCTCTCTTATTGGCATTGTATAAAGCTTCGTAATCCAAGCTTTGCTTTGTAACAAAAACAAACTTATTCAAAACAGGCTCTTCATTATCATCTACTGCAGATGCTATTTCAAACAAATCTTGAGCGCAATTCGTTTCAGAGACACAATCATCCATATCTGTTATTGAAACTGATTGTGCTGTCACACCAGAAACATCTTCGTCATAGGCGGAAAATTCGCCAAAGCGTGTGCCAGAAGATTTATTTTCAGAAATTTCATAAGTTTCAGCAGGCAGAGATTCGTTCAACAGACTCAAACCATCTAGATAATTATCAATCCACTGTAAATGAATTAAAACGTTATCATCAATTCTTTTATTAGGATTAGAGGAATAATCAACAAAAAACAAGTGACCGGTATGAGAGGTAACAAAAAGGTGTCCCAAGCCGTCAACAGCCCCTTGATCCAGACGCCAACCCACTCCCGGATAATTATCAGGATCAGAAGTTTTAGCTCCATCTTGAGTTCTCGGCAAGGGAAGGTTTTCAATACTCTCTTCAAAGAAAGCCTCGCGCACATCAATCGATGCTACGATCTTAGCATTGGCTTTCCCCATATCATCACGATAGGGTTGAATTTGCAAAATTTTCGCGCCGCCGAAAATAAAGATGGTCTTGGAATACGGGTCATAGACACCGCCATGAGCCCCTTCCAGCGAGTCAAACAAAACTTTGGTTCCAAGCTTAGTGATGACATTTTCACCAATTTCACCGCCAATTTCAGGCTGATTTTCGGAGGTCACCTCCGTCCAAGTCGTATCAATAATTACACCAAAATTAGCATTTCTTGTACTATGTTTTCGATTTTCTTCAGTACAGGCACTGGTTCCATAATTGGCGGAGCATCCACCACCAAAATAGTCAGAATGAGTAAAGAAAGCTGTTCCTTCGCCATCCCAAATTAGGGTCGTCACTTTTTTGTCCGTATTCTTACCATCGCTAGGTTCAAGTTCCACCTTATAACCACTCGATGCAAAGTTACTGTTACTGGGATCGGTCTTTGTCGAAAAACGATGCAGGTATCCCGGAATACCAGTTGCCCAAAGGTTTTCACCATCGGGTTGCATCATCAGGTGCCAAAAACCACTCGACTTCGTATTATCACTCGCATAGGACGTCTTGACTAGGCATTCGCCGCCATTCTTCTTTGCAGACTTATTGACCTTATGAATCGGCTGCCCCAGAGCCGCCACCAACAAGTCTCCATCAGGGTGAAACACCATACCATCAGCACCCAAGAGACCATCATCCGTCGTACAAATGGTTTCCTTACTCTCTGTGTTTATCTGCAAATGACCAGCACCATCATACAGGTAGTCAACACTCTTTACGAGGTCTTTCTGAGAATACTTGGTATAATATATCGTTCCCTTAAGCATAGCATGCGGCACAATATCGCCAATCTGCTGAACCCAAATACCGGGCGCCACGTTTTCCGGCGCAGGAAGTGATATATCTGCAGCAAACGATAAAGTGAGCCCAGCCAAAACCGAAATCATAGCTTTAAAATTCATCTTACGAAACAGCATATTTACACCCCTCCCCTACAAGAACCAATATGTTGCGTTCAACTGCCCCTGCAATGTTTTCGGGGAGTCCTCGCCACTACTGATGCGAGTCAAACCAATAACAAATCGTAAATTGAAATCAAGGATAGATTTGCCGATATTGCGCGTAACGCCTAGACCTGTAGCAAAGTCAAATTCGACAGCGCGGAAATCGCCGTTCTGATCGAAAGTCTGAGTTCCGTAAATATCAGTGACATCAACTTTGCTTTTTGCATAGGCATTAAACGAAAGCATGGGCCCAGCTTCAAAGTAAAGCACTTTGGGAATCGAGACACGAGCGAGCACAGGAATGTCGATATTCAATTGCTTTACGTTATATACAATTTTCATATCGGATTGCTTTTGAACGCTCTCGAAATCTTTCCTGGAAACCATCACAGAGAGATTCGTTTCACCCTTTCCTTGCCTTAGACCAAGCGTAAAATCGCCATACACGCTAAAATACGGAGAAGCAATAAACAAACCACTCATGCCGGCTTTGAACCCGACACCCCAGAAATTTTTCAAAAGATCATCACTTCCGTTCACGGACACATTGTATTCGGAGCTATGCTTGATATCATTCAAGCCGAAGTGCGAGCTATGGAAATCATTGTAGATGAAGCCTGCAGTAGCGCCTCCCCAGAATCGCTTAACACTAGGAACGGCTTCGGCGGTCGCAGTATCCTTGACCGTGTCCGCAGGAACCTTTGCGCTATCCAATGTTGCATAGACGGTATCTGCTTTTTGTTGCGGATCCTCCACCGGCTGTTCGATTACAGGTTGGCTATTTACATCAAAGGTTTTCTTTACGACTTCGTGCCATTTTACGCTGACAGGGATTTCCCTGCGCACGCTATCGTACTCGACTTCAATCTTGGAACAAAGCGGAACTACACCCGAGAAAGGCGTCGTGCCCATAACGCTATCATTCACAATTACGGGCAATGCCAGCGGTTCTCCATTATTCACCGCATCCAATTCAAGCGCGCCAATACCGCGTTTCAGCGTATCTGCAATTTCCTTTGTTTCGCCCTTTTGCAAAGCAACATTGAGTTCAATAGGATCGTAACAAATGTGAGACACGCGAACGGCATAAATTCCCGGCACGAGTTCATTCCTGCCAAGATTAGCTCTCTTTTCATTAATGGTCACTGCAACGGGAGAAATACTCTTGAATTCTTCTGATATCTGGGGAACGACATCAATAAAGCCTATGTTCGGCGTAAGGTTCAACTTTATGGTCTGCGTATTTTCGTTCACGTTTATAAGCGTGTCCAAATCAACAAATCGTTCCTTTGAAACAAGGAGTCTGTGTTCGCCTGATTCGAGTTGGATTTTGCAGGGAGTGCTTGTGCATTGCGGATAAGCCTTACCGTCAAATGTCGGGATTGCGCCAGCAGGTTCCGTCTGGACTTCGACAATGAATTTCTTGTAACCCTGGAAAGAGAACGCATTGTTGGTGCTTACATACCCCACACCATTCAAAGCATTATCGCGGGCTTTCCTGAAAAAAGCGGGTGCACTTTCCTTGATAATTTTTTCGATATCATCGACCGTTTCGCCTTTACCCGCAAAACTCGCAATGAGCTTGCTGCTTGCCGTTTCGTAAAGTTCGGCGCTAATCGCCAAAGATTTCCCGAACTGCGAAATGCGGGCCTGGGCCACGTAATCTGCGGCGATATTTTTACCGGTTTCGGCAAGGCAACTGCCTTCGCATTCTTCGATGGTCTTTCCTGGCGGCAACATGACGTTAATATTTTCACGCGTCATGATAGTCCAGTTCTGTTCCGCAGGGAGCGTGTAAACGGCCTGCCCTCTCAGAATGTCCGTCAAATAGAGTTTTTCTTGCCTTGTGAGCAAGTCATTTGGGGAAAGCGTTTCTAACACCGCCATGTATTTGGCAAAGGAAAAACATGGGTATAGCAAAAGGAACGCTAATGCAATTACAATTTTTTTCACCGAATCCAACCTGTTATCATTGTGGTTATTACAAAATTACAAAAATACTACAAATCATAATGAAGATACACGAAAGTCAACCCGTTTTATCGGGTTGACTCAATTCCATATTTCAAATTTTTCAATTATCTTTTCGGCCACTCACACGATAGCGATACTCTTTCCCGTTTTTCCTAAAATGCACGAACAAAGTTTGTTCTCGCGAATCGAAATAAATTTTCGGAGATTGTACTTCTGTTGTTTGCAATCGAGGAACATTTCGAATGGCGCTAGAGCTATCCTGCGACGTAGAATCCTTCGGCATGACTTTCGACGAATCCGTTTTCGAAGAGTCCGTTGCCACAGAATCCTTCTTGCCCGTATCGGGAGCAGGTTCCTGTTTTTTAAGAATTTCTAGCATTTTTTCAGCGTAGCGCTCACCAAAAGTTTGGTAACCATCACGAGTAAAGTGCAATGTATAGCTTGCTTCTTTAAGCGCCGGGCACCCCTGAGCCGAAATTAAATGACCATTAGGAATCAGATTCGCGGCCTCTTTTACAGCATCATTTCGCCAGCCAAGATCTCCTGTAGGAGCAAGTTCGCCAATCAAAATCGGCGTTTTTTCAGGATCAAGACCCAGTTCACTGATCAAGTCATCATAAACTTTCTTGACGCGTTTCGGCCAATCGTTCATCTGGTAGTCCGCTTCACCTTGATGGAAAAGGAATCCCTTGATGACGCCTTTCTGCTTTGCAATTTTACCCATTTCGACAATGCGCTTATACACATCACCGCCATATTCGTCGAGATACTGAATCCACCACGTATCGCCCTTGTTCTTTGCATTCTGCACATAGGATTTGTTGCGGTCCTTGTCAAACAAGTCAATACTCTGTCCGCCAATAGCCACATTCGCCACAGCGACCTTGATACTGTCCGGGAGTTCCTTGATCATTTTGCGGCCAAAGAAATCGACGATTCCCACCTTGGATTGGCTATGCCCCATCGGAGGTGCTGCCGGGTAGAATTCACCCACTTTCTGATTGGAATGATTCCCAGCACGGAGCACCAAAAAACGAGGATTCGTTTGGCGATCCGAATCCGTTACGGTCGCCTGCCCCGACATATTTGACTGACCGTAAGCCAAATAAATGTGCAAATTAGGATCCTGTGCAAAACTTGCCGCGCCGAGCACGGCAAGCGAAATAAGAAATTTTTTTATCATTTTCACTCCAAATCAAAACCCCGTCGCAACCACGACATACAACCCACCAATATTATTATAACAAAAAAGAAACCCCATTTCGAGGTTTCGTAATTTTTTTCTGTTGTCAAAAAGGCAATGGCATTTTACTGTTTTTACGTCAATTACAACATATTTACCCGTATCATCTTGCGGCTGTTTTTACCGCGAATAAAATAAACGCCTTTATCAAAACCGTTATGGCGGAGAGTCGATTTCAACGCCGAAATTTCAAGTGAAGCAATGTTCATTTTTCCAAGATATTTGCCATTCAAGTTGTAAACGACAAACACATCGTTAGAAACGTTTTGCGGAACAGCTCGGAACATGGCAATAGACGTTGGGTTACCAGGTTCAGTCGATGTAGAATCTTCGGCAATCGCATACCACTTTGCATTTTCAATGCTTGCGGTTGCTTCTGTAGGCGGAGTCGTCAAGTTAGCGCCAAAGTTTGCATTATTGAGCATTCCGTCATCAACCATACCATAAAAGATTCCCTTCGAAAGTTCTTTTGAGAAATTGTTTTCAAGGTCGCCACGCAACTGCGCCGTGCCTCCAACAGTCCTGTATTCGACCGGCCACATCACGCCATAGATTTGCGCGTTATCCTTGATGTCGCTTTCCAAGATTACCGAAAGCGCGCCGACCTTGGCCTTGCCGCTAACCGTACCGCTCACAAGCCACGCGTCCTCTTCGAGGACCGCATCGTCGCTCACGCTCCCGTCCGTTACAAAAGCACGCCCGCGCACCACGGCGTTTCCGCTGATGGTGCCGCCGTTTACAACGGCGAAATCTTCGATTCGGGCGTTGCCAGAAACTGTACCTCCGTTTACGACTGCATTCGGGCCAACAAACGCTGTCGCGGCCACCTTCGCCTTTTGGCTCACGAGCCCGCCTCCATTACCATGCTTGCTGTAACCGCTTGCGTTTTTAGGCGCCCAGAAGCCTTCGTTGTAACCTTCCGGTTTTCCGTTTTCAACTTCAATCATGTACGGGTAGCGGTAAATGCTGTAATAGAACTGGTCCCACATAATCGTCTGCAATTCCGTCGGAGTCGCAGTCACGGCTAGCCACAAAGCCTTGTCACTATCCTTGGTTTCAATTTCGAGATTGAATCCGGTGCCCCGTTTCATTTCGCTGTAACGCGGAGTGCCATCAGAGCCTTCGGCCACAAGCCCCACCGTCCAACTTGATGCAGGATCCGGCAGTACATCGGGAGCATAATTGCACCAATTGTACCTTTTGCCCATGTAATCATCATTGTTGTCACCGAAGCACTTGTAGCCATTGACCGTTGGCTTATCCTGCACAATTCCGCGGAACTTGACGGTAACCTTCCCCGCTTTGTCGGGATAAAGGCGCACCAAGTTGTAGCCCAAACGCTGCGGAGCCCAGTAGCTAGGCGAAATGTAGCGATCCGCGCACTTTTCCGTTGCATTTGCACCCGAGCCTTCATCACACTTCATCTTATTCAACATCGTCACACGCGCATGGCTGCTGTAATGATAGCCAGGCCCAACGCTACGGCGCGTCGAGAACTCATAATCGCCCCAAGCCTTTTTGTACAACGCCTTCTTTGCAGGCTCGTATTCAAGCGTCGCATGCTTCATCGCCAATTGCGCAAAATGATTATTCAAATCTTCGAGCGACCAATTGTAGACCATCATCATCGCCGAGAACGGAGTCTGTTCCATGCGGCCTTCTTCGCCATCGTGAATTGATTCTGTCCAAATGCGGTTGACCTGCTGGATGCCCTTGATGCCGCCACCAAATTCTTCTTTCAAATGCTCAAAAATATGCCAGTTGCAATAGCGGTCACGCGTGGATCCATAATACAAAAACGGGAAATTAATCAGATATTCCGCACAGCCGGGAACTTCTTTTGGGAGATACTGATGCGCCATCCAGTTCGCATGAGATTCACAGACCCACCCCGTGTGGCTGTTGTTCCCCATCCATCCGGCAAGACTTTGCATGCCATGAGCATATTCGTGAGCTAGCCCCGAGCGGTCGCTCAAAGAGCCCTTCCCCAGCCATATTCCCGGAGAACACCCCCAATCGTTACAAGCTTCGCCGTTATCGCCACCATAAAGCGCACCCATTCTAGAATCTTCAAAGACATAAACGGCAATTTTCATTTTCTCGTCAGGACTCTTTGGCTGCGGTAAGCTCCATTTCAAGGAATCGTGATAAAACACGAAAATATCTTCGAGAATATCAAGCCCTTTTTGAGCCTCGTCGCGATAAACACCGACATTGTTCGCCGAGCCATCGTCGTATTTTGCTTTTCGGCAAATTTCAAAATGTTCGGATGCAAGAACAAGTGTATGCCCGTTCGGCACGCACACTGGATTCCAGTTAGCCGCATTGGCACTAGCAAAGCCGCCCAAAACAGAACCCAACAAAGAAACGCTATAAGCGACACCCATCGCTCGTTTCAATCTCATAAGCACTCCAATCCGCTAAGTTGTACTCCTTTGCGGGTATAAAGTGAATATATCCTTTTTTGAAAGCTAAAGGACAATCGCCGAAAAGTGTAATCAAAAAAACGTAAGTAGACGTTCCCCAAATCAGGCTAAAAGCCAACTACTTCCTTCCGATATTCTTAAAATCAGGGGCGATAATAGTGCAATTGGTATCTTTGGGAGCCTGACGATACAAGACCAAATCCACCGTAAAGAATCCCTTAGTTGATGCGCTCACAGACCACTTGCTCCCTGCCGGGCAATCCTTGATGTCCTTTTTCAACGTTGCCGCAAATCGGCTACCAGTTACATTGTACGTAAAGTAACTCGTTGTGAGAGAATCCGGCATTTGAAGCGATTTCGGACCACCCACAGCTTTATTTTTTGCAAAATAAGCCTTCTGGGCCTTGATGTAGAACAGAGTCTGCTGCGTCAATTCATCCGTCACGCTCTGCGTGCTAGTAAAAAGAACGCCATTCGAGCACCCACGCACGCCAAAGACAAGCACAAGAACAAACGCAAGTGCACATCCAATAAAAATCCAGTATTTCAGCTGGAGTTTTTTTAGCGTAGCAAACATTTTTTTGCACCACGCAACCGTTTTGCCCCACAGTCTCTTGATGCCTTTCGACATACGATTAAACTTTTTCGAAACGCCCTTTCCACTAACGACAGGATGCGGAGCATCGCTTGCCACAGAAGCTACAGCCGCTAGGCCACCCTGCCACTTGAGGAATTTCATCGCCACAAGCACATGGCCAAACTGGCGCGGGAATGTCAAGCCAAATGCGGCAATCACCATCAAGGTCACACTTACAATAAACAAGACGAGCAAGCCTTTATTCGCAAGCGGAAGCAATTCTTTCACTTGATCCAGAATGCCCAAAAGCTTCTTGACTCCAGAAAAGTTTTCTGATGCAAAACGCACCATAAACGAGTCGGTAAGTCCATTCCCTGTCCGCACGGCATTACCGGCAATGCGATAAACCGCCGTCAACACGCGTTCAAAGGCAAAAAGAATCATGCCAAAAATCGCAATAAGCGAAGCAATGAAACGCACCGTGCGTATGGGAGTAAACGATTTCATTTGTTTACATTCTCCTTTTTTCCTTCAAGGTCGCTCGCAAACTCACTTTGAGCATTTCTAATTACAATAACCTCATACCCCAAAGTGCGGCCGGCACGACCCCATACCTTCACTGGATCCTTCACTACGTTCAGGATGACGTCCCTAAGATCTAAGCTCTACTTCTTCTCCACCAGTTCCTTCGCCATCTTCTTTGCGGTGACAAAGTCAGCCTTTCCAGAACCGAGCTTCGGCATCACTTCGACGTTGAATGCTGCAGACGGGAGCATGAGAGGAGGCATGCCGCTAGCGCGAAGTTCCGAAAGCACATCCTTCGGGTCCTTCTCGCCTTGGTACAAAAGAACAATCTTTTCGCCCTTGGTGGCATCCGGAATTGCCGTGACAACGTAATCGCAGCCCTGCAACACCGGCGTATCCTGAATTTTCTTTTCGACAGCACCGAGACTAATCATTTCGCCACCGAGCTTTGCAAAGCGGCTGTAACGGTCCACAATCGTAAGGAAGCCGTCTTCGTCGAGGTAGCCCTTGTCGCCCGTGCGGTAATAGCGGACACCGTCCTTCTGTACAATAACACTCTTTGTACGATCAGGATCATGGAGATAGCCCTTCATCACCTGGCAACCACCAATGAGAATCATCCCCGCTTCACCAGTCGGCAAAGTTTCATTCGTCTCAGGATCGACAATCAAGAACTGCGTACCCGGAAGAGCTGGGCCCACGGTTCCCGGCTTGTTGTTCACTTGCATGGTGGTATAGTCATCAAACAACGTATTTTCGGTATTGACGGACGCCACCGGAGCGGTTTCGGTACAGCCGTAGCCTTCGTAAATTTCCTTACCGAACTTGAGGCGGAATGCAGTCGCAAGTTCCGGACGGAGAGCTTCGGCACCGGCAATAATGATGCGCACAGACTTAAACATCAACGGGTGCACATAACGGCTTACCGTAAATGCACGGAGGAATGTCGGCGTTGCAATCAAGAACGACACCTGGAATTCGGCACAAACGCGAGACATCGTCTTCACGTCGGTCGGGTCCGCCACAGCAACAATCGGGCAACCTTCCGTGAGGTTCAAGAGCGTCGTCACCGTAAGACCAAAGCTATGGAACAGCGGGAGTTCCGAGAGCATCACATCGCCACGGCTCACATTCAAAATACAGGCGAGCTGCTGGATGTTACCCATCAAGTTACGCTGCGTGAGTTCCACACCCTTCGGCGTACCTTCGGAACCAGAACTGAACACGATACAAGCATTGTCGTCCAAAGAGCGGCGTTTCACGAACACAAAGCGAATCAGCCAGCTCGGCATAATCATGCAAAGCACGAGGAATGCAGCAATCTTAACCTTCGGGATTTCCTTCATCATGTCTTCGGCGTAAAGCAAACGAACCTTGTCCGACGCGATCTGCGAATAATCGTTACCACGAGCTTTCAACTTTTGAACAAACTGGCGGCTCGTAATCACAGTGGCACATTCGGCACGTTCGCAGCAGAACTTCACGTTATCGACAGACGATGTATAGTTCAAGTTCACGTTCGTCTTGCCCAGCACCCAAAGAGCGAGGTTCACGATCACACCGGCAGGGCTCGGCGGAAGCATGATACCCACATTCCGTTCTTGCTTGCCAAGCGTTTTCTTGAGGTAGCCGCGGAACGCCATCACAGCGCCCATCAACTTGTAACCCGAAAAATGCGCACCATCCGGGCTATAAATAGCAGGGCCGTTCTTCACATACTTCTTGTAAGTGCGGATCCAACTATCTGCAATCGGGTGCACGAACGACACGGCGTAGTTCCAAGCGTCAATAGAAATGCGACGGATAATAGCGCGGATTTCATTAGGCGGAGTATTGGCCGGGAGAGCTTCACCAAAGGCAACCGTCACAGAACGTTCTGCAGATGCACCGAACATGTTCGAAGAGCTATAGCTATAGTTAGAGCCCCACAAGCCCTGGATGTAGAACGGAATCACCTGAGCCTTCGTGCCATCGACTGCAGAGGAATAATCAATCGTAAACGGTTCCACGTGCGGAGACTTGGACACTTCGCCCGACGGGAAGATGACGACAGCCTTACCGGCGAGGAGCACTTCGTGAATCTTGTCCATCGCAATTTTCGGGTTGCGGTTATCGATGCGGATCATGCCAAGGCGCTTGAGAACAGCGCGCAAATACCACTTGTCGAAATGGTCCTTGTTGCTTGCAATGCAAAGCGGACGCGGAGACGCCATCTGCACCATAGCCCAGTCAATGAAGCTGTGGTGGTTACCCACGAGAAGAACCGGGCCTTCACTCGGGATGTTCTGCACGTTCAAGACGCGAATTCTGTAACGGCTGAACACAAAGCGGAGGAGCGTGCGGAGCATGGCCTGCGGCAAGTTGTAAATCGACCAGATAAACACACCGACAGAAATCACGGCAAGGCCAATGAAGTAGTTCTGCGGACGGATATCTGTAGAGCGCACCAACATTGTAAACACGAACAGGAACACAACAAGCACAACGGCCTGGATCAAGTTCGAAAGAGCAATCACGGAACCGGAATTGTTCGGGCGCGTGTTATACTGCAACAGCGCATTGACCGGCACCAAGATAAGACCGCCAAAGAAACCGGTCATAGAATAAAGCACAACGAGTGCAACCGGGTGCACAAGGAACGGCACGAGGAACATGCAAATCGAAGCGCCGAACATGCCGAGCGGAACAAAACCGGATTCAATAAAGTCCTTGGAGAAATGAGCCGCGACAATCGTACCAATCATGAGGCCGACAATCGCAAAAGACATGTAATCCTGCATCATGTTCACAGTCGAAGAACCGGAAACGTCCTGATACACAAGAACAAACACCTGAGCCAAGGCCCAGAACATCGAAAGCGCAATAATCGAAGCACGGAGTGTCGGCACGCGGAAACCGAGACTCAAGTGGCGCTTGACCTTATCGAGGCTCACATTCGGATCTTGGTACTTCACGCGAGGAATCATGAAGTTCGCCACCGTACCAAGTACGCTCACCGCGGTAAGAATCCACGGAATCACAACTGACTTGGATGTAATGCGACGCACCGCTTCGTAAGAAACAAGCTGATCGAGGTTGATGAGGTTCACGCCGACAATCGCAAGCCACGATGCCGCAATAATACCGCCAATGCTAAAGATTTGGAGGAATGCGTTTGCATAGCTCAATCTCCGCACTCCAAACATTTCCTTTACAATGGCATACTTTGCCGCACTGTGGATAGCAAAACCGCAGCTAAGCCCAATCGAGAGCCAGAACGCGATTCTCGGGTAATCGACAGTCACCAAGACCGACTGCGCTATAACAAATAGCGTCATCACGAGTGACGCCCAAGCCATCACCTTGTTCTTCGAGAACTTATTGGTGAAGAACCCAGCAAAGAACACCATCAACACGTATGGTGCAAGGAAAAAGATTTGGAGCATGAAGCTCTGCCAGATGATACCGTCCTTCGCAAAGAACGATCCGGAGAGAATCTTTTGAGCGTAGATAAATACACCCGCCTGGACAAAAGCTGTAGCAAGGACAGATAAGAAGAATCTTACAGCACCTTTAACTTTCCACATTTACAAAATCCTCATTTTTTTGCAAAATGTTATATAGCCAAAAGATAGAAAAATCACTTCATTAGAGCCTCAATATCCTCTACTGTACGCGGAATATGCTCCGAAATATTTTCAAATCCGCTTTTTGTAATAAGTAAATCATCTTCGATGCGAATTCCGATACTTTCGCGGTAGCGCTTACCATCAATTGTCGCGGTAAAATCGCCGTAAAGTCCTGGCTCACAAGAGATTAGCATCCCCGGCTTTAACACCACATCCAAGGAACGGGAACCCGGGTCGCCCTCATGAATATGTTCCCCGATAAAGTGGCTCACCCCATGCGGGCGCTTTTCGTAGAGAAGCTTGAACGATCCCTTCGCTCCCTTTACGAGTCGACGGTCAAGCTCCATCATGATGAACTCCCAGCAAATCATGCCGATTTCCTTGAGCGAAACTCCCGGACGCACCACACGCTGGTAGACCTTCGCGGACTCAAGAACGATTTCGTACAACATTTTTTGAAGCGGGTCAAACTTGCCATTGACTGGGATTGTACGCGAAATATCGCTGTGAAGCGTCCCGAACCGCACACCAAAGTCAAAGAGAATCAGTTCACCATCGCGGAGCGCTTCGTCGTTTTTCACGTAATGTAAGCAACAAGCGTTCTTGCCACCAGCAGCAATCGTCGGGAACGCGAGGTCTCCGTCACCACGGCGTTGCATTTCGTAATTGAGGAACAGCGCCGCATCGCGTTCGGTCTTCATGTTTTTCATCGCAGGCAACAGCGCACGGAACGCTTCGTCGGTAATATTTTGCGCCACACGGGCATCGCCAATGCGTTCCGATTCCAGCACCAAGCGGTCTTCAAAGTGCAAACTCGCACAGCTTTTCACCTTCATCTTAAGGCGACGAAGCACGCTTTTCATTTTCTGCAAGAGCTTTTCGTTGTGGTCGCCCTTGAACTTTTCATAATAGAACGCAAAAGCGTGGTCCACAGCCTCCTTCCCTTTCGAGTATTCCGCCGCAAGAGCTTCGACAAAAGCCCACACATCCTCTGCCGGACGAACATCATCGATTCCCGTCAAGCAGGCAACCGATTTATCACCATCGATAAAACCAAGACGCTTACCGTTCCAAAATTCCTTGAACGGATCTTTTTTAGGCACAAAAAGCGTCGAGCGTCCTTTCCTCGGGTCCAAAACCAAGTAACAACCCGCCTGATTCACCCCCGTCAAATAGACAAAGGCCGGATCCTGAACAAAACGGGTCCAAGTTTGAACAAAGGCTTCCTCGCCCCCCGGTTCAACGGGCATCCCTGCAAAAACGCAAAACGAATCCAGCTTTTTCATCAAAGACAGACGTCTTTTCGCATAAATTTTCTTGGAATCGTATTTTTTGGACGATAAAAAGACCTGAGAGTAGGCCTGAACCTCATTTTTTCGTGCTTGCATAGTCAAATTTTACCTTTTTTAACATTTTTTCTGCCACAACTATATATATTTTAGCCATCAAAGACTAGAATGGAGCTTAAATAATGTCTCTTAAAAAATGGAAATTAGTTCTCGCCTCTCTTTCTGTAGCACTTTTCACAGCTTGCGCAGGTTCTTCTAACTCTGGCAGCAGCGACACTGGCTATACGGGAAGCAATGAATCCGCCTCCGAATCCTCTTCTTACACGGGCTACAGCGACAACCAGTCCGAATCCGCTAAGCCCGCTGCACCGGTAAAGAAAGAACCGCCCAAGGAAGTCATCAACGAAAAGACTCTGAAGAAGACTCAAGACGAAGCAGCTGCCGCTAACGAAGACAACCACAAGCTCCGCAAGGAAATCTTCGAAGCAAGGACCAAGCTCGGTCTCCCGATCCAGCAACCTTCTACAGATGAAGAGTAATATAAAGCATTACTCACTGTCTGACAACCTGAAACGAGTTATTTCAGGCGAACGTGAAACGGTTTTCCGATTACTGGAGAGCCGTTTTTGCGT
>CAMJNF010000043.1 GCA_946407235.1 uncultured Fibrobacter sp.
GTATTAAATGTCAAGAGGCTTTTGTACAAAAATTTGGTACATAGGCCTCTTTTTTTGTAAGTACCGCATAAAGTTGACGAATCAGCTTGTTTGCTACAGCAATCAAGGCAACCTTGCTGGGTTTGGCGGAATCCTTCAGCCGGTTATAGAACGCCTTGCAATCGGGATTGTACTTTATAGCGACGACAGCGCACATGTAGAATTGACTTCGTAATCGAGTGCAACCCATTCTTGAAATACCTCCGTTTTTATGAATACTTGTCCCTGATTGGACATTCCGAGGAGTTAAACCAATCCATGATATCAGACTTCTGGAACTGTCAAACCTATTGATGTTCCCCACATGAGTAAAGAACTTTAACGACGTTTCCAGACCGATTCCGGGAATGGAACACGCCAAGGCAATATCCTCTTTCTTATTCGCTTCAATCATCTCTAGTAGTCTATTTCGAGCCCGTTCCATAAGGGATTCAAGACCTGATATTGTCTTCTTGATTATGGATACCGCCAAGTCATCTCGCAGGCTAACCTGGGTTAGAGAATGCAACATATTCTTGCTTTGACGGATCTGTTTCTGCAAGCCGTCCACAACTGCATCAAGATGCTTTAGCTTTATTTCGTCGTCTGTCGGACAAGTCCAGCAATCGGTTTTCTTTTCCGCCGCAAACCTTGCAATTGAATATGAGTCCGCCTTGTCGTTTTTACAGCGCCTTAGATCGCTCTGCATGTGCATCTTTACGGCAAACGGGTTCAAAACTGCAACCGGCTTTCCGCAACTGGATAGGTATCTCGCGCAATTCAGATGATATTCTCCCGTAGCCTCCATTGCAAAATGTGACTCCGTCGGCACTTCTGTCAAGAGACGCTTGAAGCCTTTAATATTGTTTTCCAGTTTCAGGTGGTTCTTTTTTCCGTTCAACAACCACGCTGCGTCAAACGAGTCCTTAGAAATATCTATGCCAACCCATGTCTCCATTTCACGTCTCCTTTGCTATATTATTGACGGGTAATCACCCCACGCCCCATTGTCCAAAGGTATCCGGCATCTGCGTTTTGCCAGCATACTTGTTCGGGGTCCTGGGTTGAAGGAGATGGGGCCCAATGTCATAAACTGCGTCTAGCGCTACCGAGTGCCCGGGTTGCCCATCTCCTACCCATTTCTAAAAATAGACTAATGAAGGGGTGATTTCCATTCTTTTTAAATATAGGGCTGAGAATTTGATTAAAGACACTTTACATGCCATTGAAACGATGGATCACTCAAGTGAGGCTGCTCTTCGCCGGTTGCAAAAAGCGGGTATCGTTACAAAGACGGGCAGAATGACTGCTTTTTATCGTAGGTGTATCCAGGCTCAAACGCCTAAAGGATAGACATTTTTATGAATTAAATTTCATGAGTTTGTGTGTAAATAACGAAACCCCTCCACATCGGGAGGGGCTTGCGCTTTGGTAATTCTTAATTCCGAATTCCTAATTCCGAATTAGCCTTATTCCACCGTCACGCTCTTGGCGAGGTTTCTTGGCTGGTCCACGTCGTTTCCGCGGAGCACGGCGATGTGGTAGGCGAGCAGCTGGAGCGGAATGCAGGTGAGAATCGGCATGAGCATCGGGCGGGTCTTTGGAACCGTGATGATATGGTCTGCGATTTCGTCGAGCGGGTGACAATCTTCCGTTGTGACGGCGATGACCTTGCCGCCGCGGGCCTTGATTTCGCGGATGTTGCTGATAATCTTGTCGAACAGGGCGTCCTTCGGGGCAATCACCACGACCGGCATGTTTTCATCGATAAGGGCAATCGGGCCGTGCTTCATTTCGGCAGCGGGGTAACCTTCAGCGTGGATGTAGCTGATTTCCTTGAGCTTCAGGGCGCCTTCCATGGCGACTGGGTAGCAGAAGTGGCGGCCGAGGTACAAGAAGTTGTTCGCCTTGCAGAGTGATTTTGCGATTTCGGCGATGCTCTCGGAGAGCTTGAGCGTTTCGGATACGAGATCTGGGAGCTCCAGAAGATCTTTTACAATGTCGGCGCCTGATTCAAAGCTAAGTCTGCGTTGGCGACCGAGCAAGAGTGCAATCATCGCGAGTACGGTCACTTGGCTTGTGAAAGCCTTGGTGCTTGCAACACCGATTTCCGGACCTGCGTGCAGATAAACACCGCCATCGCTTGTACGTGCGATTGTCGAACCCACGCCGTTGCAGATCGCAAGAACTGTAGCGCCTTTCTGCTGGGCTTCTTTGAGGGCTGCGAGCGTGTCTGCGGTTTCGCCGGACTGGCTGATGGCAATCACGAGTGTCCCTGGCATGATGATCGGATTCCTGTAGCGGAACTCGGATGCGTATTCGACTTCGACCGGGACGCCGGCAAGGTCTTCGATCATGTATTCGCCGACCATGCCTGCATAGTAGCTTGTACCGCATGCAGTGATGATGATGCGGTTGATGCTACGGAGTTCCTTGATGTTAGTGTCGAGACCGGCGAGCTTCGCGTTCCCCTCGGAGGTCAGCAAACGGCCACGCATGGTATTGCGGAGCACTTCGGGCTGCTCGAAAATTTCCTTGAGCATAAAGTGCGGAAATCCGCCTTTGGCCACAGCGTCTGCGTCAAATTCCACATCCTGGACTTCGCGTTGTACTTCGTGGCTGCTCATGTTGACGATGGAGTATCTGTTGTCCTTAATTTGAACAACGTCATTATCGTCGAGATAAACGACTTTTTGTGTGTGGTTGATAATGGCCGAAACGTCACTGGCGAGATAAAAGTCACCGTCGTTACCGATGCCGAGGATGAGTGGACTTCCGCGGCGTGCGCCAATCAAAACATTCGGTTCTTCATTGCAGATAACGCCAAGGCCAAAAGTTCCTTCAATTTGCTTGAGAGCCTTGAGAACGGCGCTCTTCAAATCGCCGTTGTAATAGCGTGCGATGAGGTGGGCTACAACTTCGGTATCTGTTTCGGATTTAAATTCTACGCCTTCGCTAATGAGCTTTGCCTTGAGGCTTGCGTAGTTTTCGATAATGCCATTATGAACAATTGAAATCTTTCCGTCATAGCTGGTGTGCGGATGTGCGTTTGTTTCGGTGGGGGCGCCATGGGTGGCCCAGCGTGTATGGGCGATGCCGACGGATCCTCTGAGCGGGTGGTCTTTTAGTTTGTCTTCGAGCGCTTTGATTTTTCCGGATGCACGAACAACGTTTATCTGCTTATTGTCAATGACCGCGACTCCCGAACTATCGTAGCCACGGTATTCCATTTTTTTAAGTCCTTCAACAAGAATGGGTTGTGCTTCGTTTTTCCCGTTGTATCCAATTATTCCGCACATAATAAACCTAATATTGATTGTTGTTAGCGGAAAATATACTAAAAGTAAAGGTAAAAAGAAAATTATTGTAAGCTTTAAGGGAAATGTTTTACTATTTTAAGGAGTGTCTATTTTTTCATAGAGGATAAAAATGAAGACTAAACTTATTGTTGCAGCTGGCGCTCTTGCCATGCTTATGACTGGTTGTGAACCGTGCAAAACCGCATCTACCGAAAAGACTTCGCTTGTGACTGAAAAGGACAAGTACAGCTATGCTCTCGGTGCTCATTTCGGTAATCAGGCTCGTTTCCAGCTCGTTACTCGTGATTCCATCGATCTCGACCTTGATTTGTTCATCCAGGCATTCAAGGAACGCTACAATAGCGATTCTGCCAAGTTCTTGATGAATGATTCCGTTATTATGGAAACGCTCAACAAGCTTTCTGCAGACCGTCAGGCCGAAAAGATGAAAAAGGACAGCATCGCAGCCGCAAAGAACAAGGCTGAAGGCGAAGCTTTCCTCGCTCAGAACAAGACTGCCGAAGGCGTTGTGACTACGCAATCTGGTCTCCAGTACAAGATTGTTACTGAAGGTCAAGGTGCTACTCCGACCGATGAAGACAAGGTCAAGGTTCACTACACCGGTACGCTCCTCAATGGCGAAAAGTTCGATAGCTCTGTCGATCGTGGCCAGCCGCTCGAATTCCCGGTTACTGCTGTGATTCCGGGTTGGACGGAAATGCTCAAGCTCATGAAGGTCGGCGAAAAGGTTGTCGCATGGATCCCGAGCGACCTCGGTTACGGTTCTCATGGCAACCGTGCTATTCCGGGTAACTCCGTCCTCAAGTTCGAAATGGAACTTTTGGAAGTGATTCCGCCTGAAAAGCCGGCTGAAGATCAGAAGAAGCTTGATCAGAAAAAGCCTGGTAAGAAGCCTGCTAAGCAGTAATCTTAAGCCATTCGCTTGATTTTAGATGCCTCGCGCCCTCCCGCGCGGGGTATTTTTTTGCGCAGTCATCCCGCCCCTAGTGATGGGATCGCCATCTCGTTGAAGACGAAAAAAATTATATCTTTGCGTTCGTAATCTTTAGAGCGGGTGTTTATGTCCAAATATTTCTTTTTACTGTGTGCCGCAATTTTTGCATTTACCGGATGTAATGAACAGAAAAAAATTGATGCGTTGATGCAAGAAAATGCAAAGCTCGAAGCGGCTGCTGATTCTTTAAAGGCCTTGATTGCCAAAGCTCATGGAGCTACGACAAAGTGGATTGTGAAAAATGATACCGTCCGTGCTGGCGATGGCCTTTTCCAGGTGCTATACCGCATGAACATCAACGAAAAGGAACGCGGCAAAATCGTGATTGCCTTGCAGGATTCTGTAGAACTTGCAGCGCTCCGCGTGGGGCAGGTCTTCTATGCCGCTTTGGATTCCGCAGGCGAAGTCCAGCGATTCCGCTTTGCGCCGAACCCGGCGACCGTCCACATGCTGAGCAAGACGGACTCGGACTTTTCCTATAGCCGTATCGACAAGCCTGTGACTATCCGCCAGTCCGTTTTTGAAGGCGCTCTTGAAGCGGGTAGCACATTGAACGGCATTCTGCATAAGGTCGGCGTTTCGAGACGCATGGTGGGTGTGGTGAGTGCCGTCTTGCAGTGCAAGGTCTCGTTTCAGCTAGCTCGCCCGGGGGACAAGTTCCGTATTTTGCTCGAAGAAAAGTTCTATCAGGATTCCATCTGGATTAGCGGTAAGGTGCTCTATGCTGAATTCAACGGCCATACGGTCGGCCATCATGAAGCGTTCCGTTACGAAGACCCGGATCCGAAGAGTACTTTTAACGCTCACTATACCGAAAAAGGCGAAGCTCTTATTTTCGAAGGACTGCGTTATCCGCTTGATCGTTTGCACATCACTAGCCCTTATGGTTCTCGTATCCATCCGATTACGGGGCGCCATACGGTGCACCACGGCATTGACTACGGTAGCCCCAAGGGTTCACCGGTGTATGCTGTTGCCGCAGGTGTTGTAACGGTTTCTGGTTACGATGACTTGAGCGGAAACAAGATTGCCATTCGCCATAGGGACAATACCGAAAGCTGGTACATGCATCTTTCTGTGCGTGGCGTAAATGTCGGTGCGAAGGTTGCTCCGCGTCAGGTAATCGGTAAAGTGGGTTCCACCGGTCGTAGCACGGGCCCGCACTTGCACTTGGGCTTCAAGGACGCACGTGGTAACTGGATGAACCCTGCCAAGAAGACGATGATTGCAACACCGAAACTCGAAGGCAATCGCCTTGCCCGTTTGAAAAAGCAGGTGGCCAATATCCGCAAGGAAATTGAACTTACGCTTGCTTCTCCGGCTGTCAAGGCTAACGATACGGACGTGCTTGTCCGTATGCGCGTGCTGAAATAATTAACCTTTTAGAATTTCTTTCTGTATTCTTCTGGTAAAATGTAGCTGCCCGGTATCGTGTCGGGCTTAGAACCGATCTTTGCGAAGTGCCCCGTGTTTTCGGTGCCGTAGCCAGCGGTTCTTGTGTAGTTCATTGCTTTTGCAAGTTCTACAGCTTTATAGAGAGCTTGTGCTTTATTGTTAATGGGAAAGTCTGGCACGACCCCGTACTTGTGGAAAATGCTGCCGTTCTTATCGAAAAACTTGTAGCTTGTAATTGAATTGAGGGCTAGGGACGGGGTTAGCTGAATGTGTTGCCCGATGCCTTTCCCGTATGTGGTGGAACCGACGACTGGGGATTTTTTGTTTGATGTAATTGATACAATCATGGTTTCGGAACAGCTTGCGGTGTTGCCGTTCGCTAGGAATACGAAATACCTGTCTTTGCCAATTCCGTCTACAGTGGCCATGTGGTATACCGTTTCAATGATTTGTCTTTTGTTGATTGTATCGGCTTTGGTCGAGTCCATCCTTATAACGGTGTCGCCCTTGGCGAGTAATGCTTTGGACATGGCGATGCATTGATCGATATCGCCACCTCCGTTATCGCGTAAGTCGATGATGGTGGACTTGTACTTTTCTGTTTCGCGGAGGTATCCGATGAATTCTCCATATGTGCCGGAATCGCTTGATGTTTGGCCTTGGAATTCATGGATGGTGATGATGGGAATGGAATCCTTGAACGTCAAATCTACGGTCGATACATTGTATGTGCTGATGACGTAAGAAATGTTCCGGGTAGTAGAGTCTCTCTTAATCGTAAAGTTGACGATATCGCCTTCGTTTGCTGTTGTTAGCCTATTGTATGCGATGTCGTTTGTTGGAGGCACGCCTTCGATAGCGATGATTTCGTCGCCGCTTCTTAGCCCAGCTTTTTCGGCGGGAGATTTTTTGGCAACACTTGCGATAACGTATTTCCCTGTCGGAAGGTATGATGAATCAAGGGTAAAACCGTTATCTACCGTCTTGGTCGCGTTTACGAGTTGATTCAGCCATGTTATAGAACGAGACGGGTCCAGATAGTAGGTGTAATTATCCGTCATTTGGTCGTACATGTAATAAACATTGAAATAATCCCACGGAACATCGTTGTCAAGCATTTCTTGAATATCTGCTTTGCCGATATAGTCCTGTGGCGCGCCAAGCTCTTTGTCTTGGTCAATGTAGTGGTAACGGAGAAGATAGTAGTTGTAAATAAATTCAGAAGAGGCTGTATTTGCACTTATCTGAATGAGTTCTTGTAAGTTGTCGCTGTATGGCGTAGCCCCGTTATCGCTATCTGGGGAACAAGCCGTTGTGCAAAGAAATAAACCACAAAAAACAAACGATGTGATTGTGTTTGTTAACGATGTGAATCGCTGTACGCCTTTAAATAAATGTCTGCATTGGTCCATTCTATTGCACCTCCCTCATTTTCCAAATTTGCATTATAATATACAAATTCATTTCCATGCTTAGCAAGTGAATTGTCTTGGCTTGGAATTTTTACACCATAGAGTTCGTGCGCTAATTGAGCTGCGCAGTTCTCGCCAAGGTCGTTGCATTCGTATTTGGGAATGATTCCAATTTTGTGGTAGGAGTTTCCTTTGGGCGTCAAAAATTCAAAGTTTGTTATTGTTGCAAGTCCACCTGCATATGTGTAGAAGGTCGATTGGCCAATGCCTTTCCCGTAAGTTCTTGTGCCAACGAATGGAATATCGGTTGTTTCCGTGACGGCGGCAATGAATATTTCGGCGCAGCTTGCGGAACCTCTGTTGGCAAGAATGATGAATTTGCCGGATTCTCCAGGATCGCCTGCTTTTGCATTTATGGAAGTCGTTGTGTATTTTGTTTCGCCGTCTTCGTCGAGGGAACGTTGGCGCCTTGTGGAAAGCGTTCCTTTGCTCACGAAGAGGTCTGCCATGGCGATGCACTGGTTTACATGTCCGCCGGGATTGCCTCTGAGATCAAGCACACGGACTCGTTTATCGGATTTCGTTGTGTCGAGATACGATTTGAGTTCTCCGTAGGTTCCGCTATCGGGATCGGCAGTCGTGAGTTTGAACCCCTCGATGGTTATGAATACAATGCCGGGGGCGTTCTTGGATGAATCTTGGTATAAAGTATCAATGAATATGGTCGGGGCGTAGACCGTTTCTTTCTTGAGCTTATACAACGTTGTGTCGTTATGGAAGGCTACGAGAATGTTTACGGTTTCGCTGTAATCGACAATGGAGTCGTAAATATTTTGGGCTTTATCCCCTTTGAGCTCGATATTGTTTGCTTTTAGAATGTTGCCGTATTTTGGAACGCCAGCTCGCCCGGCGGGGGCTTTAGGGTAAACTTGCGTGATGATAATCGGATATTCCTGATTCCGGTTGTAGAAATAACGCATCCCGATATCGCCTCCGATGACCATACTTGTATTGATATGGGTTACTCGTTCTTCGCTTTTGGATGGAGGCGTGTATGTGGTAAAGGGGTCTGTGAGAGTCTTGTAGAGAACTTGGATGGAATCTCCGTTTACGGGCAGGTTTGAAAGTTCGTCTTCGTACAGATATATTCTTTGCAGGAGCCAATAGTTAAAGGAATATTCTGTAGGCTCAGGCGTGCTCTTGACCGGAGAGATAAAGTCGGAACATGCTGCTAATAAGAGAAAAAAGACGACAACCATAAAAGGCGAGAATCGCGACCATGCATGCATGGGCATGATCGAGCCGAATGGTTGGGCCTTGAACGAAGTGAAAGGCCAAAGACGAGAGACGAGAGATGAGGGGTGAGAGACGAGTGAATGAAAAGGAGATCCCGGAACGGAGTCCGGGATGATATGTTTGTTTTCGTTTAAATGTTGATGACTATGCACGAAAAACCTCTACTCCTTAATCCTAACTTTTTTTCGGCTTTTGTTCTAGAACAAGTCCGGAATGACAATTCGATATTTCGTGATTTCAAAATTCCTAATTCCTAATTCCGAACTCCTAATTCCTAATTCCGAACTCCTAATTCCGAACTCCTAATTCCTAATTCCGAATTACTGATCTATGCTCAGTCCCTTCTTGTCGAGGAGAACGCGTGGAATGCCTTCTTCCATCGGGTTTTCGATGACGGAGATTGTCTGGAGGTTTTCGCATTCGGCGAGACTTTCCGGAAGCGTGGCGAGCTGGTTTGCATCGAGCACGAGTTCGCGGAGATTCTTCAAGTTGCCAAATTCAGACGGAATGGAGCCCAAGCGGTTGCCGGATACCATGAGAATTTCAAGTTTCTCGAGGTGCGAGAGCGTTGCCGGGATGGTTGTGAGCTCGTTATTGTCGAGGTAGAGCTTCACGAGGTTCTTCATCTTGCCGATGGTCGGCGGAATTTCGGAGAGCATGTTGTCGTGGAGCGAGAGCTTGAACACCTTCTGCCAGTTGCCGATTTCGAGCGGCAAATCCAAAAGCTGGTTTTTCGCGATGTTCACCGTCTGGAGGTTCACGAGCTTGCCGACCGATTCCGGGAGGTCCGAAAGGCTGTTGTAGCCGAGGTAGAGATTCTCAAGATTGGTGAGCTCACCGATGGTTTCCGGCAGTTCCATGAGGTCATTTTCGCTTACGGAGAGGCTCTTCAAGTTCTTCAAGAGACCGATATCGTCGGGAATTTCGACAAGCATGTTGCGGTCGAGGTTGAGTTCCTCGAGAGATTCAATTTCGAAAAGTTCGGGCGGCAAAAGGCGGAGGCCCTTCTGAGACAAGTCCAACGTCTTTGCTTTTTCTTTTTTTGCTTTCGCTATAACATCAAGTAAATTCATAAAAAGACTCCTAATGTTTAAATCATAGCTTTTTTGTTTGGAAAAACGTAAAGACAAGGAAAAAAAATGAAAAAAAAGAGATTTTTACACATTTGAGCACTAAAAAATAGCTAGATTATTAAAAAAAATTAAATGTTTTATCTTTTTTGCACGCAAATGCTATGATTTGAAACTATTTTTAGGGTGCAAATTACGAGAATACTCCAATATATAATATTATTGTATATTGGTCTTGCAGTGTAATTATTGAGGAAAAAATGGAACTAACAAAATCGCAGGAACGCCGCTTAGCATTTGTCGCTAGCCTCTTGAGCTTGAACCCTAACGACCCTAACGATCGAATTAAGGCACTCCGGCATCTAAACCTGGATGAAAATGGATGCTTCCACGGCTTCCAGTATTCACAGGGCTTCATGGAATTCTTCATCTTCTTGGACGAAGATACTCCGCTTGAAAAGGTTGTCGCACACTTGAATGCCGATCTGAAACAGCTTCAGATTGCCGTGTTCCGCACTAGCGACCCCACTAATCCGTTCTTCCTCTCTCTTCGCGAAGAAGCCGACCCGTGGGCGGTCAACAAGATTTCCGATGATGAAACTGAAGAAGATGTTGATGCTCCTGCTAGCCGTCCCTACATGGAAACGCTCGAAATTACAGTGCTCCGCACTCGCGCAAGCCGCGATATCACGGACTCCGAACTCGAACGTACCCTCAAGGACATGCGTCGCAAGCTCACTCTTTGGAAGGCCGACGTTAAGGCTAAGCTCGAAATCATTGCCGAACACGATGACCTCACTCGTGACTTCCGCAGCGCAGATGACAAGCTTGAAATTGAGATGGACTCTGAACCGCTCCACCTCACCAGCGATCACGGCGAACTCTTCCTCGGTTTCTGCCCGATTCGCACGATTTTTGACTACCACGTAGCCCTTGGTAAGCGCCTCAAGACCAAGCACAACATGGCTATCGTAAGCTCCAACATTCGTACTTATCTTGGTAACCTCACTCACACGAACGCCGCTCTTATCGATGCTTTCCAGACGATGGAACGCAATGACGACAAGAACGTGAACGTCGATGACTTCCCGTTCCTCCACAACGGTATGACCCTTACGGGCGACGATCTTCGCCTCAAGGAACGCGATGGCAAGAAGGTGCTTTTCATTGAACGCCCGAAGATCATCAACGGTGCGCAGTCCCTCTTCACGTATGAACAGTACGCCAAGAAGAGCAAGCATCCGGTGAATCCGCAGGTGCTCGTCAAGGTTGTGGTGCCGTACCAGGGTGCCGACAACTTCTTGAACCAGGTGACCATGGCAAACAACCGCCAGAACCCGGTGTTCAGCTACCATCTGCGTGCTGCTGATGATTTGCAGTTCTTCATCTGGCAGCGTTATCAGGAAGAAGGCTTTACTTATGTTTATAAGGACGGTGTCCGCCTCAAGGCTCGTACCCGTAAGCTCGAAGTGCGTATGCGCCCGGAACTTGCAAAGACCCTCTTTATGATGGACGGCAAGCTTTCCGAATGCCGCTCCAGCGACTGCATCTTCGATAAGGAAACGCTCTACCAGCGCTGCTTCGGTGCGTTTGTGCGCGTTGCTCCTGAAAAGGAAAAGGACTTCGTCCGTAAGACGATTGCTTTCACGAAGGCATGGCAGCTCCTTAGCCGCCTCCCGATCAAGATCCGCAAGGTCACTCCGGGTAAGGGCGTGTCTATCGAAGCTAATGACGATAACCCGCTGACCCGCATCACGTGGAATGGCCGCCTCGAAGACAAGTTTATTTTCCGCAGTGCCGTGAAGGACCTCGTGGTTGCTCTCGCACTCCGCCACTGGCTCATCTACGGCAATCCGATCCAGGACTTCGAATGGCTCGTTGAAAACGAACTCAACTTCAATGATTCGATCCTCAAGTACGCATCCCGTATTTACACGGACGACTTGAAGAACATCTTGATTTCTGAATTCAAGGACAACACGAACTACTACGATACCATCACGACGATCGACAAGGATTCCGGTGAATCTGTAGAACGTCGCTTGTGGAAGGGCTTCTCCAACACGGCTACTTACGACAAGATGATTGAACTCTTGTGCAAGAAGAATCCGGCTTGGGAAAAGTGCCGCGGTGGCATTGAAGTATTCCTCTAGTTTATCCTTTATAGGGGCTAGAACCTGATTTTGAAACGTTCCCGTTAAATGGGAACGTTTCTTTTTTTCTATGTTATCAGTGCTAATTTTGAATGTCATGTTTTTGTATTTTGTGACCGTTGCGTTTTAGAAAGTTTTTTACATCCGCCCTTTGGGGTTTCGCTGCTTGCAGCTTTGTCGCTGTGGGTTCCGTCTGGTCTCAAGATGGAACTCTTAGCTCGTATGAATCTTTATTTGACGATGAACTTTTCCAGGATGTGCCTCCGGTAAGTTCGGCTTCGACAGCGCCTGTTTCAAGTGCTGCGTTGCCAGCTTCTAGTGCCGTTCAGCCTAGATCGTCGTCTCAACCGTCTGTGGCGGTTTCGTCTGCGGCTTTACCGAAGTCGTCGGCTGCGCCGGTTTCTTCCGCTGCGCCTCCCGCGTCCTCTGCTGTAGCTCCGGCTTCCTCTGCGGTGCAAGTTTCATCTTCTTCCGTGCAGGTTGCTCAATCATCTGCTGCGCTTGCATCACCGGCAACGCCGGTCTCGAGCTCTGCCCAAGCTTTATCTAGTGAAGCTCGTTCTTCGTCTTCGACTGTTCCCGCATCATCTGCGGCTAAGTCTTCGGCAAGTGCTGAAAAATCTCCTGTTGTGGCTCAGGTCGAACCGCCGACGGACAATGCTTCCGAAGGCAGTCTGGGTGAAGCCTGGACGCCTGCCGTAAAGTATTTGCCGGTGCCGAAGTCAACATCTCCGCTCGACGGCTTATTGCCGTTTGGAGGCATTGGTGCTCGTCCGGGGCTCATGAATTCTTCGAGGGGCCAGGTTTTCTCGCATGACATCGATGTGGCAACTCGTGAAATTGACGTGACTGAAAAGCGCGTGAACACGCTTTCTCGCACGGACACGACGGTCCTTTGGACATCGCATTATCCGGAACTTGCCGATTACGTTTCGGACATGTACGATATTGGTCGTAAGCGTCTTTGGCTTAACGGGCTCGTTGGCCAGAACGATGGCTATGAGGCGCCCGAAACCGGTTCTGTTTTCGATATCACGATTCCGGTGAACATGCCTGCCTGGATGAAGGACTTTGGCTTCAACAAGCCGAAACTCATGCTCAAGGGTTCCATGGACGTCCGCTTCAAGGGTTATGGCGAAAAGGACGACGCCGAAGGTAGTACCAAGACAAGTCTTTGGCCGTCCCCGTCTTTGGACTACAACCCGAGCTTCATGGTCGAAGGTAAGATTGGTCCGTATATCACGGTCGAAATCAAGAACGTCGATGAAGGCCTCGGTTCGCAGAACGAAGTGCGTGTCGTTTATGAGGAATCGTTCAAGGGCGAATTCGAAGATTACATCTTGCAGCGTGTCGAAGCAGGTACAACAAACCTCTCGCTCGCCGGTACGGAATTCACCGGTTACTCCGAAAACCATCAGGGTCTTTTCGGTATCAAGGCTGATTGGAAACTGGGCGATTGGAAACTCACGACGATTGCATCTCAGGATGGCGGTCAGCAAGAAGAATACTCCATCAAGGCGAATGAATCGACAACGGAATTCCAGGTGACGGACAAGCAGTTTGTTTCGTACCGCTATTACTTCTTGAACCACGAGGCGAGGAAAGCCTACGTTGAAGAGGCGATCCAGGGCCGCTCGACTTCGAACTACCCGGTGACGGGCTTGAAGTTGTATAAGAGAAGCGCCTTAAATACTTCTGACAATGTCATTAAAGATGTTCATATCGTTTATACGACTCCGCAGGGTGTACCGATAACAAAGACTGTAGACCGCATGGTGGAAATTCCGCGTTCCGACTTTAGCTATGACGATAGAACGGGTATCCTAAAGATTAACGGTGTCAATCGAAATACATTGATTGCTGCAAACTATAGCAACAAGAGCCGCAAGGGCAAGGAACTCCGTAATGGGGGCGAAGCTGTCCTTATCCAGTGGGACGCAACGCTTTCTGAATTGACTGACATTGACAAGTTGATGTTGCGTAACGTCTATTCGATTGGTATTTCTGATGCCAGTGCCAATAGCTTTGTGCTCCGCATGAAGAACAAGTCGGGTATTTCTGGAAGCTTCCTGAGAACGCTAGGCTTGGCTGATACCACGACTGGAACGCCTTTGGTAAACGATGCTACCATCTTTAAGAAAGATTCCGTGGGTAGTTACACGGGCGAAATGTGGTTGCCTTGTAAACCAATTTCAGAGTATTCTGGACCGCGAGCTGCTGAACGCGCTAGAGCAAACTGCTTGGAACCGTTGCGCAATTTGGATTCATCGGCTGCGATGGGTCAGCTCTATACGCTTCCTGTTTATAACTTGAACCGTTACACAAGCCAGTTCTACTTTGAATCTGTCGGTAAGCGCCGTAATTCTATGATTAGCGTGCGTGATCCGAACTCGAGCTATTCCGTCAATAGCGGAAACTGTATGGATATTTCTCCTGGTTCCGAAAAGGTGACGGCTGGTTCCGCAACACTTATCCGCGGTACGGACTACGAAGTCAACTATGAACTTGGACAGATTGAACTTTTGAGCGAACGAGCCCTCGACCCGAACAAGGAAATCAAGGTCAAGTTTGAATGCGAACCTTTGTTCGAGGTGGACAACAAGCTGCTTTTGGGTGCTCGCGCTGAATTGCCTCTTGATTTGTATGGCTTTGGTGCCGGTTCCGTGTTTGGCATTACCGCTCTTTATAGGAGCCAGAGCACGACTGCCGAAGTTCCAACGCTTGGTAACGAACCGTATTCCAGCTTCCTCTGGGGCTTCAACGTCCGCTTGCAGGATTCCGTGCAGGCATTGACGGATTTAGTGAATGCCATTCCGGGAATCAATACGACCGCCGCATCGAATTGGCGTGTTGAAGCTGAATTTGCGGGTAGCCGTCATAATGCGAACACGAGCAAATCGCAAACGGCTCTTGTCGAAGACTTTGAATCGACTTCAACAGGTCTCGTATATCCGTTGTCTAGAATTTCTTGGTATCAGGCTTCTCCTCCGGGTGGCGACTCTACGGATAGCAGGACGTTCATTGAGAATCAGGATTACAAGCATCAGGGCGAATTTATATGGCATAGCAACAACACGGAACTTTACAAGTACATTTATGATAACGTCGGTAATTCTGATGTTGACAACCAGCACTTGACCGTGCTCAAGATGACTTTGCGCCCGAACGATAACCTCATGGGTAATTCGTGGGGCGGTATCATGCGTCCGAACAGCTCGTACTATCAAGATTTGAGCGAAATGAAGTACATTGAAATTGTGGCTCGTGGTAATTCCGGTTCACTTTTCATTGACTTGGGCCTTGTTAGCGAAGACCTTTCGATTAACGGTTATGCTCCTAACGGTGAATACAATGGTGAAAACCAACTTGGCATGACAACTGCAAGGCACGATAAAGGCCTTGACGAAGTCTCTGGCCCCGATGAAAAACGCTTGGAATGGAATTGCCGTGTTTCGGGTTGCGATTATGTCGAGAAAACTTCATTGGACTATGATGCTTCTGTAACGGATATTGCTGGCGATAACTTCAAGGATTTGGATGACGATAGCGATCCGCCAAAGAGCATCAATGGAACGGAAGGCAACTTGGGAGAACGTGCCTACGATACCGAAGATATCAATAGGAATGCTTCTTTGGATAAGGACATTAGCTTTGTCCGTTACCGTATAGACCTTTCGAGTACAAATCCGGCTGATTACGAAGAGCTCAAGAACGGCTGGCGCAGATGGCGTATTCCGCTGAACCAGTACGATACGATTGTCTCTGCAACGGGGAATACGTATAAGGAAATTCTTGCGGAATCCCAGTTCACTCGTCTGTGGCTTGGTCGCCTTAATCCTGGTGTTGCCGAAGCGAAGGTTCAGTTGGTAAGCTTCGGTGTTATGGGTAACGCTTGGGAAGAAACGAACGTTGCTAGCTTGTACCGCACGACTTCATCTGAAAATTCTCAGATTGTCGAAGTGAATGGTGTCGAAAGCTCTGTCAAGGAATCTATGGCGACCCGCGATACAACGTATATCAAGGTCTCGACCATCAACAATCGCGAAAATGCGAAAACGTATTTCAAGTCTCCGAATACGGTCACTGAACGCGATGCCGATTCGAATGCTCCGCTTAAGGAAACGGCGCTTGTTTTGGATTATCATAACATGAGTCCTGGACAAGAAGTTGGCGTTACGCGTTTGTTTGAAACGGATGCAAAGAACTTGTCGTCTTACAAATCGTTGAAAATGGAAATCCATTACGAGACGAAGGCGAATTCGGTACCGGTGCGTTTTGCATTGCAATTCGGTGAAGGTTCTATTGACGGCTCTAATGATTATTACGAATGGAGCTTCCGTCCGAAGAAATTGGACTTGTCTAATTGCGACCCGAGCCGCCAGCAGGATTGTCATGAACAGAACTGGATTGACAACGCCTTTGCGATGAACGTGTCTGATTTCTCGGACCTTAAGCGGGGCCGTCATCCGCCGTATTTGGAACCGGTCGTGAAAAAGCTGCCGGGTGAAAGAGATGAAATGCTCCGTTTGATCGGTAACCCGTCCATTACGAAGGTGGACTGGATTCGCTTTGTGATTATTGCGGATTCTTCGGCATCTCCGGAAGATCTTGCGGGTACGTTCTGGATTAACGATTTGCGCCTTTCTGATATGGATACGGAATGGGGCTATGCCGCACGTGTGAACGGCCAGGTGAACTTTGCGGACTTCATTTCGCTTTCGGGCGCTGTGCGTTACCAGGATGGCGACTTTGCAACGCTTTCTAATTCAGGGCGCTCTCCGAAGCCGGATTTGGCAACTGCCGCTTCGCAGCTCGATGTTTCGGCAGACATTTCTATTGCGCTTAACAAGTTCTTGAACGATTCCCTTGGCTATCACATTCCGATGTCGTTTGGCTACCATAGTTCGACGAAGCGTCCTTATATGAAGCCGACAGACGACATGATTCTCAAAAAGAGCAGTTTTGTTGATTTGACGGGTGACATGTTCCAGGGCGATCTTGCCGTAGATTCGGACAACGAAGAAAACAAGTTGAGGGATAATGCCGAATCCAAGGGCTATGAATCCTATGTGCAGGACTTGAGCTTTAGCGTGAGCTACCATAAGGACTACAAGGCTTCCGAATCCAAGCTGGGTGAATTCTTGTCGCAGGCTTTCTTGGAACGTCCGGCAATCAGCTATTCCTATCATCAGTCCGAAGGTCGCTCGACCACATCGGCGGATTCCACTTACTCTTACCACACTATGTTTGAGTATAAGTTGGGAACGTTCAGCATGTTCAAGTTTAAGCCGTTCGAAGGGCTTTCAAAGTATTCTTGGCTCAAGGATCTCTCGAATACGGAATTTGAACCGTGGCCGCAGACATTCGATTTGACGCTTTTTGACTTTAACTACGTGCGTTACGTGAACCAGACTCGCGATCCGGACTTTGTGGAACCGCAAGTGGATAAGGTGGTGACCTATACCGCAGAACTCAACCACAAGTTGAATATGCGCTGGAATATCCTTTCGTTCCTTTCGGTGAACTATGCTGTGAATATCAAACGTGACATGTTTGGCGGTGGTGACCGAGAAGGATTTACGAAGGAGAACTTCTTTACGTTTGACGAAGGCGGTCTCTTTGCGGCGGGCTATGTTTTTGACCACGACCATTCGGATAGAAAGGTTTACGTGTCTCGAGACAGTCTTGTGATTATCCCGACGGATACGATTGCCAAGAACAATATGGCGATTGACTTGCAGAATCCGGAATCCTACGAAATCCGTTACGATACGACGGCGTTCTATAAGGTCGATAGCGTTGGACATCGTGAATACGGCCGCGCCTATGGTATTCTCCGCAATGAACGTTCTAGAAATCAGCAGTTCAGGATAAACTTTAATCCCAAGCTGATTCCATTCTTGCCGTTCAATATGCAGTTCTCGTCTGACTTTAATCAGTTGAAGACGATTCCGGATGATTTCGATTTCTATGATCCGTCGAATGTTGAAAAGAACTACTGGACGATTTCGCAGACAAACCGTTTCGAGTTTACTCCGGCTCTCAAGATTATAGACCTTGCAAACTTGTTTGGAAAGGACAATGCTGTTTCCGGATTTTTCAACAAGCTCAAGTGGCGCGAAATCAAGTTTAACTGGAATGCAAGCACAAATACCATCGGTGAAAACTTTACGCTTGCCCAGCTTTACGAAGAACAGAAGGTTACGCCGTTCCAGTATTATCTCTATGGTCTTGGTCTTGGAAATGGTTACCGCAGCCGCGGACTTTGGAACATTATGACCGGCAACATGGGACTTACCGATCGTGATGACTTTACCGGCTTTGCACAGTACAGAAATAAGCATGTAGATACGCTTGTCTATCAGGGAACGTTCCGCAATTCCGTGTCTCGCTCGTTGCAGATTTCTACGGGCATGACGCTTCCGATTTGGGATATTTCCTTGTCTACAGATTTCCAGTGGAAAGAAGATTTTTCTCAGTCTCGTGAATATCCGCTGTACATTGATACGACAACGCTTCTTCCGAAATTCGGCATTGGCGTTTCTATCCCGAATATTGCCCAGAAGGTCTCGTTCTTGAACAGCTTCCGCAGTGTAAGCTTGAATAGCCGCTTTGATTACAGCCGTACTGTGGTGAAGCGTCCGTTCCAGAGTGCAGAAGATTCTTGGGCAAGCGTCTGGAACTTTAATCCGCTTATCCGTATCACGTTCCTTACGCAGAACAACTTGCGCATTGAAAATAGTGTTCGCATGAAGATTGAATCGACCGACAGGCGCCCGAAACAGGAAGTTATTTCGAATCCGTGCTTCCCGCGTGACGAGGACGAAGAATGCAGGGATACTTCAAGTTACTTCTTGAATACTCCCTGGATGCCGACCTCACTCTATAACGACTTTGGCATTAACGTCGGCGATGACTTTACGATCTCGTATCCGCTCAAGTTGAACAAGGGTTTCCAGCTTTGGAAGTGGTACTTTAAGCTCAAGAACGATATCGACTTGAAGCTTACGGCCGGTTACGATTACAAGAA
>CAMJNF010000044.1 GCA_946407235.1 uncultured Fibrobacter sp.
GTGGTGGCGATACCGCTACGGCTGCCAAGAAGTACGGCGCTGACAAGAAGGTGACACACACCTCTACGGGTGGTGGCGCTTCCCTCGAACTCTTGGAAGGTAAGGTTCTGCCGGGCGTCGCCGTCCTCACCGACAAGTAATTCGTCGATAAACTTCGCAATACTGCGTCACGCGAGCTCTCGCTGTATGTTTTATACAGCTTCGGCTCGCGTTTCTTGTCTTGCTCGTTTCTAGGCGAATTACAGTTTATTAGTTTAATAAAGGCTTCCGTCTTCATTCGTCGCAACTAACCAAAAATTCGTAGGGCGAATGTTGCGCGAAAACTTGTTTTCGCATAACTGAGCCCAGAATTTTGCGCATGCGCAAAAAATGGATTATATTGACTCCGCAATATTGCTTGCGGAGTTTTTTTATATTTATTCGTATGAAAATTATTTTGTTGTGTATTGCGTTGATTATCGCGCCGTGTTTGGCGCAAGAACCGGTCGCTCCTGTGGATTCGGCTGCATACTATCAGAAATTGTACGAATACAACCTGGAAAAATATCGTACGGATGATTTTGTGAAAGACGTGATGTTTTGGACGTTTATCGGAGGCTCAGTTGCATCAATGTTTTTTTTAGGTTATGCTATGGGAAATGGTGTAAGCGGTTCTAAAATGACAACTTTAGAAACGATAGGACTCATTACTCCTTTGACCATTATGACTGTGGGAGGTCTTGGATATATAACCTTTGAAATCGCGACTTTAGTTCGTCGCAGTAAGTATGAAAAATACTACCAAAAGTGGGAAAATTCTAAAAATTCAAGCAATTCCATGCAGGTTGGAATCGCTCCCTTGCTGAATCCTCTGGATGGGCGCTACGGCGCTGTTTTGGCGTTTTCGTTCTAGCCTTGTTCGCCTTGCTTTGGCTCGGCGTTTTCGTCGTGTTCCTCGATTTTTGAGACTTTGGTGAACCAGTAGTCTTCGCTGTTGATGGAGCTCATGTTACCGATGAGGGCGTCGAGGTCGAGATTCTTGATGTCGTTATTTTCGTTAGGCATGCCTAGAATATATATATTTATAGGAAAAGTGATTGAAAGGAGCTTTTATGTCGATTGCCGAATTTTCGAAGAAATTCCATGCGGATAAGCGCGGTAACTGCGCCATGGCTGTGGCTTATGGCTATGCTCGGGCAACGGGTAAATCCGAAGAAGAAGCGGTGAAGGCTGCCGAAATGTTCCGTGCGTTTGGCGGTGGCAAGGCTCCGGACGGTTTGTGCGGTGCGCTCTATGCTGCAAAAATGATGCAGCCGGACCATGCCGAATCGATCGAGGAATTCTTTAAGCGCGGGGCGCAGGGATGTACCAAGTGTCAGGAAATTCGACCGAACAAGATTATTCCGTGCAACCGTTGCGTGGAACTTGCCGGCGAGGCGCTGGATTTTTTGGAGAAATAGAACTTAGAACTTAGAACTTAGAACTTAGAACTTAGAACAATGCATTCTCTTTAAGCTCTGTCAACTAAGTTCTGCCAACTAAGTTCTAAGAGCGGAGCGGGCTAGGTTCAGCCAACTTCCTACCGTCTACTGTCTACTTCCTACTAATCTTACGTTCAAGAGGTCGTCTTCCCAGGCGTCTTTTTGCTTGCGGAGGTTTTCGAGCGATTTGTCATCGGCGCCGCTTTCATCGCGGGTGTGCATGAGCTGCTTGTAGCTTTCGGCGAGCTCGCCTGCATGTGGGTATTCTGGAGCGAGTGCTGCAAGCGCCTCTAAAATGGCTTCATCAGAATACAGGCGGGCGATGCCCTCAAGCGTGCGCTCGATGTACTTTTGCATTTCGCCATCGTTTTTGAAAGCTTCAGCTTCTGCAAATTCTAGAGGCCTGATTTTGTCGATCCATTTGGTTTCGGCGATATAGAGCTCGTTATCCTCGGCGATGGCGTTTTTGCGACCGAAAATTTCCAACTGGGACTTGAGGTACGGACGATAGCTTTCAATATCGATTTTTAGCGATGTGCGGTCGGCAAAATCGGCAAGATTCCTTAAATTAGCCTCGGATGGGTTGTTCAAAAGGCATTCTTTGAGGACTGCTAGCTGATCTTTGGATGGTAACCGCTTGAAGGATTCCGAATGAGCGCTGTTGGCGCGGATTTTCAAGCGAAAAATGCGCAACAGCAAAAGCATCATAATAGCGAAAAATAAAATGGACCAATTCACGCGCGAAAAAATAGATAATCCTGTAAAATTCAGGCGAATAATCTTGGTTTATATTGCCGATATAATACGAGAATCGAGGATAAAACTAATGATTTTACGTTTTTACATATATTTTGCAATGTCGCAAGACCCTATTTGATTTTAATTGGTTTATATTTAAGCTGAATTGTTGTAACCTACCTTTAGGTGGAGATTGGAATACTATGAAACTATATAAATGGATTACCCTTGGTGCTCTGTTTGGTTGTTCCGCTGTTGGCTTTGCCCAGACCCAGGATGTCCGTACGTTGGATATTGTGATTCGCGATTTTCAACCGAGTCACCCTGACTTTGAAAACTTTTCAGAAGAATATGTCAGCAAGGGCGATGACAACTGGTGTTCTAAGAAGGGTGCCACTTTGACAGGGCTTTGCGGTGATTTGATTGTCAGTAAAGGCTATGTTGGCTATGATGCTGCAACGTGGTACGCTTTCGGTGGTTTGCATAATTCTTGTGGTAACAAAAATTCGATTGATTTGGGTTTTGGTGCTCGTATTGGTACCGATGGCCTTCCGATGGTGCCAAACCCGTATTTGCCGGGATACTTGCAGACGACCTCCACAACGGGTCAAGTCCTGAAATATGGCGAATGTTCTCCCGTGGGGGACCAAAAATTCACGTATCGTGGTTATGAAAATTCTCAAAACGACGTGAGTGGTTACAAATGCCAGTCTGGCACAATTTGGTCTAACCCGGTTATTTACACGCCAGGCATGGTCAATCCTTATTTGATTTTTATGCCTAAGGAAGAGGGCAAAATTGACATGCTCAATGACGTCACTATCAGCAAGATGAATGATCTTTGCGATAATGCAAACTTTATCCAATGGTTTGCTGATGTTGTGGGTGTGAACAAGCGTGTCAATACGACGATGGATATCCCGAAGGATACTAAATCTAAGTATTATATTTACGACTACAACTATAATAATGGTGGCTATTCTCCTCTTGATAGTATCAACCCGGCTACAAGAGAATGGGTGATGCCCAAGCCCTGTAATGCCTCTATTCAGCCGTATGGCATTTGCGACCAGTATGGTCCGCAGACGCTCTCCATTTTCTGCCCGCCTTACCCCGAATATCAGTATGCTAGTACCCAGACGGACTATATGAAGCAAAATACTTCAAAACTCTGTACGGATTGGTTGAACCAAGGTGGTCCGAGAGCTGTTCTTACTGCGAGTGGCTACAGTGCCGCTGTGAATGCCGCTTATGCGAATGGTAGTCTCGGCTTGCAGCATCTCCGTAACTACGCGTTTACCATGATGGGTTACGCTAGCTTCAAGTACAAGGCTGCAAACCAGGTTCCGACTCCGGAAGTGTTCGAATTCGCCGGTGACGATGACATGTGGATTTTTGTGGACGGTGTGCTTGCTGTGGACTTGGGCGGTACTCACTTGTCCGCTCCGGGTAAGGTCAATATTCAGACTTTGGCTAAGAACAACCATGGCTGCCATGCTGGTGAACCCCTTTCGGGTTATACCAACTGCGTTGGGGCTAGCGATGCAACGGGTTGGGCAGATGATACCTGGCATCATTTGCACTTCTTCTATGCTGACCGCCAGTCCGATGGTTCTAACATTTACATCAGAACGTCTCTTGCTGAACTTGCTCCGTCTCGCTATGGTCAGCCTTCTGTAAGCGATGTTATTGTGAAGGTGGACGAAAACGGTGTTGCTCACAACAGCATGTATATGAACGTGCCTCTTGCTGATACGAGCCTTGTCAAAATCAACAACCCGGCTGAACCGGCAATGGTCGTTTTGCGTGAAGTTACTGACGCCAATGGTGTGAAGCAGACGGTTGTTTATGGCTTCTATGTGACATCCATGACGGGCCCGGTAGACAAGGGTGCCGATGGTCAGATGTACCAGTTTGAAGGTGTTGTGAAGGATGCTGCTGGCAATGTTGTTGATGGTGGTCTCTTGGGCGATGACCGTATTGCATTTAACGTTCCGTGGAGCCAGGGACTTGAAGATGATGGCAATGGTCACAACTATACTGATCTCGAATGGTCGCAGTTGATGTATTGGTCTAAGTTGGTGCACTTCTATACTGCATCCTCTTCGGGCAAGCATGTGGAAGGTTTCGACGAACGTGAAAAATGGGGCAAGATTTCTTATACTGCAGTTGCTCAGACTCCTGTTGTACCTGATGATCCTGCTTATGACCGTCCGGACTTTACAACTGAATCCCAGAAGCTTACGGATTTGGCTGGTAGCGGTACGATCCCGACTGACATGACTGCAGACCTCGTGTTGATTCCGATTAAGGCACAGAGCGGTACTGACCCGTTGAAGTGGGCTAAGGACCATGCTGAAGAAAAGATGGCGTCTGGTGGCAAGAACAATACCTTTGTTCCTGATGGTGTTGTTTTTGGTGCCGGTCAGGCCGAAAATAAGACTCTTTGCTATAACGATGGTTCTGCAAATATTCCGGGCCGCAAGAGCAATGAATCTTGCACGAGCTGGTCTTTCCCGACAACACAGCCGTTCCAGGTTAATATTCGCGTATTTGACCACTTGGGTCACTTTGTGAACCAATACAATAAGCGCGTGACAAAGGAAGACTTCGAAAAGGCTTTGGCTTCTGCATCTCCAAGCAAACAGGGCGCTAAGGTTGCTGGTTGCGGTGAGACGATGTTGTATGGTGAAACAGGTGCTATGCTTGCTGCAATCAAGATGTATCCGGTGACGGAAAAGGGTCGCATGCTTGCAACGGGTCCGTACATTTACCAGATGACAATTGTGAAGGAAGCTTACGAGTATTGCTACATGAGTAATGGCAATAATGCAACTGTGATGACGATGCCGTTCCAGCGTTCTACGGAAACGATTAGACGCGGCTATCGCAGAACTCAGAAGAAATAATCTTCTTAGGAGAGTGATTGAAACCACCCCGCAGCGGATGCTGTGGGGTGTGTTTTTTTGTTGTAGTGGGGGCTGTGTAATGCGACACCGGAATGAGATCACAAGAAATAATGATCCCCTTCGCAATAGCTATACGAGAAATGATGGTTCCCGTCGCAAACGCAGGGATAAGAAATAATGGTTTCCCACCTAAAGCTGGCCATGCGCACTAAGGCAACAAGTTGCCAAGTGCTGTCCGCCCTCCCTTCGGTCGAGAATGACAGCTCCAGGATGACAGGCTTCGAGGATGACGAATGCGGGCTGATAGTGGTGGCTACGCCGGGATGGGACTGGGTTATTCTGCGATGAGGGCGAAGGGTTCGGCGTCGGTGATGCGGACGCGGAGCGTTGTTCCCGCAGGGAATGTGCCTTGTAGGGCAACGGGGCGATAGGCTTCGTTGCGAGCGATTGTTGTGCCGGGGCGGTAGCCCGGTTTTTCAGTGACGACAATGCATTCGTTGCCAATCCATTTGCGGTTGTTCTCGAGCGCAATTTGCTGGAACGTTTCGGCGAGAATCGCGGAGCGTTCGTGCTTGATGCTGTCGGGGATTGCGGCGGCACTTGCTTCGAGACGCGCGGCAACAGTGCCTGGGCGTGCGACAAATCGCGTGATGTTGCAGACGGTCGGGCGTGTTTCTTTCAAAAGCTCGAGCGTGTCGTTAAAATCTGCAGCGGTTTCGCCGGGGTAGCCAACGATTAGGTCTGTGCTGAGTGTGAAATTGTCGAATCGTTCCGTGAATGCATGGGCGAGAGTGGCGTAGTCTCGTGCGGTATGGCGACGGTTCATCGCTTTGAGCACATGTTCGCTTCCGCTCTGGACGGGAATGTGGATGAACTTGTAAATGTGATCGTCCGTGAAGCAATCCAGGAGCGCTTCTTGATAGCCAAGAACATGCCGTGGGTTTCCCATGCCCAGACGGATGCGGTAATTGCCGTTTACGTGCGTCAAGATTCTTTGCGTGAGTTCTGCAAGATTTGTGCCGATGTCAAAGCCGTAGCAGGCGCAGTCTTGACCGGTGAGCTGGATTTCAAGGCATCCATCATCGACGAGCGCTTGGACTTGATCGACAATTGTGTTGGGAGCAAAGCTGTGGAGGCGGCCTTTGACGAGATGTGTGCTGCAGAAGGCGCATGCGTCGAGGCAGCCTTCTTCGATGTTCACGATGCCGACGAAAGGCGATTCTCGAAGGACGTTGTGAGGGATTCTATTGCTGTCGGGATTTTCTTTATCGTTATTGCGTGTGCGCGCGGATGACTGGTTTTGGGATGGCTGTGAGGATTGCGCGGGCTGGGTTTGTAATGATGCCGAGGCTTCAAGTTCTTTTAGGCTCGTGAATTGAACGTGCGGCGCGGCGCGGAGAGCTTCTTCGCGGAAGTCCTTGGGAGCGCAGCCCGTGATGTATACGGGAACGCTGGGGTAAGTGCTTGCGACTTTGCGCAAAAGTTTCATGGCGCCTGCATTGCCTTTGACCGTGCAGACGTTCAAGTAGAACGCTTCCGGCACGGATTTTGCGACAGTCCCGGTTGAATCTGCTGAATTCGCGGCACTTGCCGCTTTCCCGCAAGAATCCGCGGAATTTCCATCTAGTTTTGCAATATTTTTGGAAGAATTCGCGGCGCTTGTGGAATTTTCTGCTTTTGCGGAATGCGCCGACTTCGCTTCCGGAAACTCGAATGTAACTTCAGATGTCTGGGAGAGAATGCGCGCAATCTTTTCGCCGTCGCCGAAGTTTGCAGCGCAGCCTTGGCTTAATACGACGATCATTTTGTGAATTTTTCCAGCGTGATGCCAGGATAGTAGTGCGTTAGAATTTGTATGTAGCTTTGCCCTGCCTGTGCACGAGCGCGAGCGCCCATTTGGCAGAGGCCGACACCATGGCCGAATCCTTTCCCTTTGAGGATCCAAAGGTTACCATTGTGGTGGATGCGGAAAAAACAGGAGGGGAGGATTGTGCCGCCACGCTTGAATAGCCAACGAATTTTGTCTGCTTTTGCGGTGAATTTCCCGTTGTTTGTTGAAATTTCGAGTGTGTGGATGCGGCCGCTTTTGAGCGTATCCAAAATGCTGATGGAATGAATGCTCGAAAAACTCGGGACGTTTGCTTTCGCTTCTTTAGCGTTTGTCTGAAATAAATCGCGGAGTTCGTCTTCGGTGAATTCGCGAGTCCATTCGGTGTAGTTTGATTCTCGGCACCACGGCGTTCCGTCGGGGCGAAGGTCGGGCTTGCTTTGGAGATAAGGATGGTCGGGGCGGCCCCATGTGACAACGCCTTCGGTTTGGCCGCCGCAAGTGGAATGGTAATAGGCGGTGATGAATTCTTTGTTGTAAGTCATCACGATGCCTTCGGTTTCGCGAACGGCTTTGTCTGTAATTTCTGTGGCGCTGTGGAGGCCTTTGTAGACTTGGTCGCGCGTGTCGGCGTAGACATCGAAGCCTTGTGTGGCGCGGCTTCCGAAATGCTTGTAGGCGTATGTGCGGGCGGCTATGGCTTGTGCTTTGAGCGCTTCGATTTTTGATTCATCGAGCTTGCCGATTTCGTAGGGAACCACGCCTCGCAGGTATTCTTCGATATCGATGACGTTGACTACGTTTACTTTGTTCCCATTTGCGGAAACGACAAACTCACCTTCGTAGCATGCTTTGTTGAGGCTCGTTTTGTCGGTGGCAATGGCGATGCATTCGCCTGGCGTAGAACCGGTGGCTTTGAATACTCGGCGGTCCACGGTTTGCGGGCGTTTGCTTTTTGTCTTGATTTTAAGTTTGCCTTTCGAGGCGGTGATGTGCAATTCTTCGTTCTTTTGACGAACGATAATGTTTGGCATGCCGACAAAAACGCCTACATGAATAGGACGATTGAGTTCTTTTGCAATTTTTTGAGGAACGATCGCCTGCTCGGATACACTACTTGTTTCGATCGGGTTGTAATTGGAACTGCCGTTGACATGAATCGAAGATGCAAAAGACAATGTCGCCAAAGTGAGTGGCGACATTGCGAATGCAAGAACAGAAAGTAGCTGGCGCAGACTCATGAACCTTATTTTTTCTTGAGCTTCGCTTGAGTTTCTTTTGCCATCTTGCGGAGCTTGGACTGGTTCAATGTGCGGTCCGATGTCGAAATTTTATCGACAAAGAGGTCTCCGTTCAGGTGGTCGCATTCATGCTGGATGCAACGGGCGAACAGACCTTCGCAGTTGTGAATTTCCTGAGCTTCGCCATTGATGTCGAAGAATCGCACAGCAACTTTATCCGGACGGACGACGTTGCAGAAAATATCCGGAAGTGAGAGACAGCCTTCATCGTAATCGGTTGGCTTTGCATCCGGTTCGGCTTCCCATTCGGGATTGAACATGATGTATGGGCGCGGGTCCTCTTCGCCTGGAATGGCTGTGTCGATAACCACGAGACGGATATTCTTGCCGATTTGCGGTGCGGCAAGACCGCAGCCCGGAGCATCGTACATGGTTTCAAGCATGTCCTTTGCGAGTTGGCGGAGTTCCGGTGTGATTTCGGTGATGGGTTCGCATTTTTTGCGAAGCACCGGGTCACCGTAAATTCTGATGGGGAGAAGAGCCATAATTACTTCTTTTCTTCGACCTTAGCGGACGTGTCGTTGTTGATGACGCGGAGAATGGCTGCCTTTTCGAATTCAATCGTGGAGGTGCCAGTACGGAGCGTAATAATGTTTTCTTCCATGCTAGCGATGGTGCCGATGATGCCTGCAGCAGTCATGACCTTGTCGCCTTTCTTGAGCTGCTTGCGCATTTCGTCCATCTGCTTCATTTCCTTCTGCTTCGGGCGGATGAAGAAGAGCCACATCACCACAAAGAGGAGGATGAGCGGGAGGAAGCTGGCGAGAGCGCCCGGCTGTTCGGGCTGTGCAGCTGCGTCCTGAGCAAATGCGGCGATAGAGGAAAGTGTCACGAAAAGTGCAGAAAGTTTCATAATAAACCTTGTAAAAGGGTGAATGTGTTACAGGGTAAAGATAGCAATTTAGAACTTAGAACTTAGAGATTAGTGCTTAGAAAAAGCGTTATGAGAATGGTTTAGGGGGGGGGATGGGAGTTACTAGTTCTGAGTTACTAGAATGTAGAGCTTAGAATTGCTGACAATAATCTTTAGTTGAAATTTTTTTTGCTTTACAAGAAGGCGATTCCCGAACGGAGTCGGGAATGACATACATCCTACTGCCTACTGTCTACTGTCTACTTCCTACTTCCTACTTCCTACTAGCCACTAACCACATTCAACTTCCTACTGACCAGAAATCAATTTCTTGTCGAGTTGCGGGTAGATACGGTTTAGCTCAAGCAGGTTCAAAAGCCTATCGAAATCGGCTGAAAATTTCTCGATGAATTCTAGCCCTGGCAAATCATTGTTTTTTGTGGCTGTTGGCGGGAGTGCTTGTAGTAATCGCTTTTGCAGGAGCGTTTCAAGGCTATGCTTGGTGAGCGTCATTCCATGCATGGATTGCTTTGTCTGGGCTGCAAGATCAATAGTTTTTACGGAAATTTGTCCGTTGGGGAGTTGTTCCCCTTTTTCGCTTGCCGCTTTGGTAAATGCGGTAAGAATCGCTTGCTCGGTGAGTGAAAGAATGTAGTGAGATGTGTTCTTGTAAATGGCTCGAATCCGGAGCATGTCGTAAAGTAATTTGATGAGCGTCTCGTTTTCGACAGTGAGCGTCTCGGCTTGCAATCGGATGAGCCTAAAATCTTGTAGAATTAATAGTAGTTTGTATGTCTCTAGCGAAGATAAATTTGAAAAATTCTTGAGCTCGTTTTTGAGATCTTTTAAGTAAATTAATTTATCGCTAGATCTTGCAAGGATGAATAAAAGCGAAGGAAATGTAGTAATGAAATCTTTCTTGCGCTTATTTTCTTTGGCGATGCTGTTGCGTTGGGTCAAAAATGAAATGACAGACTTCATCCAAATGGGCTGTTCTGCCATCGTTTCCTGGAATAATGTTTGTGGAATGACCTCTATTTCGCTATCTTCTTCGGCGTGAACAGTGTATTCTAGGGGGGCGCCTTCAACAATGCACAATTCTCCGAAGGTGGAACCCGGTCCTAAATTTTTTGTCACGATTTCGTTTTGCTCGTCCTTGAATGTGGCTACAAGGGTTCCTTTTTTGACAATGTAGAAGGAGTGCGGGTTGTCTCCTTGCATGCAAAGAATTTTTCCGGCAGCAATATTCATTTGACGGTTCCCTTGATATTTTGTTCGTATTTCAACGCGGTTTCAAAATAGTTTATTTTGCTTAAATCAAGAGCGAGAAGGTGATTTCCCTTTTCGGTAAACCATTCGAATTGCTGTATTTGGAGCCAGTCAGCGACGCTAATTTCAAAATTGCGTTCCTTGAAAAAGGCAATCCAGTCCGTTGCGTCCTTGGATGTTCCGTTTTCTAAAGTCGAAAGCAAAACAAGAATTCTTTTTTGCTGGAGCGTGAGGCTGAATGGGAGCCAAGGCTTGTTCAAATCCTTGGCTTTTTGGTAGTCTACAAAAATTCCGAGAAGGTCAGGATTAGGAATGGAAAGACAGGATTTGTCTCCATGGAAAACAACCAGTTTACGGCGGATCAATGCTTTTAGCGCTTCAGATGCCGTTGGAATAGGAGTCTTGGTAAGCCATGAAAACTCTTGCAGTAGCGCTTTTGTCTGCAAAAATTCATCGTCTTTGAAGAATTTGCAGAATGAGGCTAGGCTTGCGAGAGGATTGTCCGTCTTTGCTGCGCGTATAGATTCGTTTATGCGTCGTGTTCGTGCTGAAATTGCTTTGATAATGGCTAAAAGCCAAACGGGGAGCGCCTTGAGCTCGGATTCCATGCATTCGTCATCGATAATCGTAATGACGGAATCAACGGTCGCTTGGAATATATAACGAATAGGTTCGCGTTCAAGAAGAGCGCCAACGCCAACTAAGTTTCCAGGATGAATCTTGAAAACGACTTTGTTGTTTGCCTTTGGGTCAAGAGCGACAAGTTCTCCTTCGTTCAAAAGGATGATTTTCTTGTCTTCGTCTTGCGGAGAGGATACAACAAAACCCGCCTTCACGTGGGAACACGTGGGCGGGATAATTTTTTTTCGGGAATCCCCCGTAATCATCGGGAAATAACCGCCTTCGAAGTCCGGCTAATTAAGCCTGACGTTCTTCGATACGTGCAGCCTTACCACGGAGGTCGCGCATGTAGTAAATGCGAGCCTGGTGGACCTTACCGGAGCGTTCGACAACGATGGAGTCGATGCGCGGGGAGTTGACCGGGAAGATACGTTCGACAGCGACAGAGCCGGACATCTTGCGGACCGTGATGGACTTGCCAATGCCGGAGTTCTTCTGCTGAATAACGACGCCCTTGAACGGCTGGATACGTTCCTTGGTACCTTCGATAACCTTAACGTTAACGGTAACGGTATCGCCAGCGCGGAATGCCGGAAGGTCGGTCTTCAAATTTTCATTCTGGATTGCTTCAATGTTCAGGGACATAATGTGTACCTCGTTATTATTTGTCGCCAAATGTAGTATTTATTTCAAGATTTTTAAAGATGTCGGGACGTCTTTCTTTCGTTCTTTTTAACGATTCTTGGCGTCTCCACTCTGAAATGTTCTTGTGATGGCCCGAAAGCAGCACTTCGGGCACCTTTTTTCCTTCGAATTCTTCGGGGCGGGTGTAGACTGGCCAGCCTAAAACGCCTTGCGCGAAGGAGTCTGTCTCGCCGGATTCCTTGTGACCCAGAGCTCCGTCCAAGAGCCGCACAACGGCGTCCGTGACGAGCATTGCCGGAAGTTCGCCTCCACTCACGACAAAGTCTCCAATGGAAATTTCCATATCGACTTCAGTCTGGCGGATTCGGTCATCGATTCCCTTGTAATGCCCGCAGACAAGTACAAGGTGGTTTTCTTGAGAGAGCTCTTTTGCAATCTTGTGGGTGAAGGGTACGCCGTCTGCTGTAAGGTAGATGACTTTACCGCCGTCTTCCTTGACGCCCGTGCTGCGAATCGCCTTGGCCAGCGGTTCGGGACGGAGCACCATGCCAGGTTCGCCACCGTACGGGACATCGTCCACTTGCCCGTAGGCGTTGATGGCGAAGTCTCGCAGATAGACTGTGTTGAACTCAAACAAGCCTTTTGCCTGGGCGCGGCCCATGATTGAACTTTTCATGGGAGCGAACATTTCGGGGAAGATGGTGATGCAGTCGATCTTCATCGTTCCTCCGGGCAAAGGGATTTTAGATAGTCGCTATCGCAAACTATGAACTTTCCGTCTTCGTTGATTTCCTTGACGCAATCGTCAATCCAGGGGGCGAGGATGGACTTGCTGCTGAATTCGGATTGCATGGCGAGGTCGAACTTGATGTGGAATGCATCGACTGTCATCAGTTCTTGCACTTCGAGGACTTCACCGACATCGCGGCCATCTTCGGTGTGCACGCGGAAACCTTCTAGGTCGTCAATGTAATATTCGCCTTCGGGGAGCGGGAGACGTTCGGATTCTGGAATCATGACGTCGCCATTGACGAGCGCGGATACTGTTTCCGGGGTGTCGAATCCCTTGAATTTCAGGTGCCAGAGCGTGCTTGCAACTTTGGCGTCTTCGACGGTTAGCTCCACAATTTCGCCGTTCCTCTTTTGAACGCGCACGTCCTTAAGGCTCTTGCAGCGGTTGATGTCGTGGGTCAGGGGCATTGCTTTGATGTAACCCTTGACTCCATGTGCACGCATGAGCTGGCAGACGGTGATGTATTCTTGAGAATCGGGCATGTTAATTCGGAATTAGGTGTTCAGAATTAGGAATTTGGAGCTTGGACGAGAGGGGAAGTTGTTGCTTGTTGCTAAAGAAAAAAGTCCCGTGCATGCGCACGAGACTCTTCTTTAAAAGCGCAATTAAGCCTGTTCTGCCGGAGCTTCAGCAGCAGCCTTGGCTGCCTTTTCGGCTTCGAGACGAGCCTGAGCCTTCGGGCTCAACTTTCTCTGCTTGGACTTGATTTCGCGAGCCTTCGGAGCCTTGCCTTCGATAGAGCGGTTGGCCTTGAGGTCGTGGAACAAGTCAGAAATGCCAGTCTTCTTGAGGAGGGACTTGACTGTGTCAGACGGCTGTGCACCGACGGAGAGCCACTTGAGGACCTTTTCCTGTTCGAAACGGATTTCCGGCTGCTTGAGGTTCGGGTTGAAGAAACCGACCTGTTCGATAAAGCTATCATCGCGTGCCTTGCGGTTGTCGATAACGACGACGCGGTAGATCGGGTTGTGACGCTTGCCGAAGCGGGCGAGACGGATAACGGTTGCCATTTTATACCTCTTATTTGGGGTTCCCGGATAGCCGGGGTTTTAGTTCTTTGATGCCAAATATAGTAAACTTACTTTTGTGTGTAAAGGACGGCAATGAAAAAAAATCCGTTGTTTACTTATAAAGTAATTTTACGGAATGATGAAAAGTGCCAAAAAATGGCGAAATTTTTGCGAAAATGGCAATTTTAGCGTGTGCAATGAAGGCCCCGAAAATACGGGGCCTGAATGAATTTTTGGTTTAAAAAGCTTTGTTTGCCGTCAAAGATCCGTTTAAACGGGATTTAGAATGTCGCTATAGGTTCGATTTGAGGGCGAATTCTGCATGCTTCGATGGTTTTCGTGGCAAATTGATTCCAGTAAGAGTCGATGTAATTGTAAGTGTAATGGATAGTAAAGTATTGTCTCGAATTGGCTGAGCCGTTGTCATGAGACGGGCTTGGCTGTACCACTATATTGCAAGCGATTGTGTTTTCTGTATCTTCCGTGATGTCTCCGAATTCGGCTTTGCAAGATTCCTTGAATTGCGTTTTGGATTGCGCGAACATTTCGGTGTTGAACCACGGGTTGGTCCATTTTTTCCTGATGGTGTTGTTGTGCAAGTAAACGGAATAAAAAATGGTGTCCTGGTATGTTTCGCATGCGATTACATCGGAATTGCCATTATAGAAATCAAATGCGGTTCCGTTTTCTAACTGGATTCGATTGGGCAAGCACCACAAGGGATCGTCGGGGTTTTCTGGATAGCACCAGTTATCCACAGTGATGCCGTTGCTTATCGGATTGCCGTTCAGCCAGCTTTCGAGAGTCGCTTCGTCATCGGCGGAAACAATTACCGTGGGTGTAGCGGATATCGAGTCTGTGGGGTTGATGCGTACTTGTGCGTTCGACCCGCTTGATGTTTTGGTGATGGATGCTTCTGGTGCTGTCGATGGACTTGACGAGCATGCGGCGAGCGCGAGTGCTGCTGCGGCTCCAACGATTGTTCCTGTGATTGATTTGGTGATGTTTTTCATGGTCTCCTCCATTTTTTGATAGGTTTGATTTAAAAAAAGGTATACTCCACAATACGTCCTGACCATAATGTCTTGACGCATGCTTTGATTGTGTAGATCTTTCTATGAATGTTGTCTTATATCTCTAGTCTTACTCTCTACAGATTTTTATAATCAGCTTTCCATATTTTTCCCAAGTTGGGTCGGTATATTGTATGGCATTTTTATCGACTAGGTTTTCTTTGGTCGGAAAGATTTTGCAACTGTATCTTTGTTGCCCTTCGGTGACGCCTTCTGTTTCTGTGGTAAATTCACCGTTTTCACGGGTGCAATCCGCTTCGAATTCGGTTACGATGGATGCAGCCGAGGCTTTGGGAATAGTAAATGTTTTTTGTATAAGCGAACTCGTAACTTGGATTGTGTAAGCGAACCATGTTTCTTCTGTTTCGCAACTGAACGAAGCGAAATTGTCAATTTCTAATTGCCGCAATAATCCATGTTCGGTCTTTATTCCTGCAAATAAACTTGTATTTTGTGCTGACGTGTCAGGGTTTATGATTAAATCGTATAGGGGCGTGGAGAATGGGGGGCGAATGTTCGTTTTCGAATCGACTGTGAATGTCTTTTCTCCTTGGAACCAGATGGCCGATGCGCTGTCAACGGCGGCATCGATTTGCGCCGTGATGGCATTTGGCTGCTCGTCTGTGCCTGCGGTGTTATCATTTCCGCAAGCGGTGAGAACAGCGGTTGCTAGCGGGAGGGCGGTTATAGAAAAGCTTGCTAATGCCGCAGTTGCGAATGACAAAATTTTATACAAGTGCTTCATAATCCTTCCTCCTATACTTTGTCTGTCAGCGGGAAAAGTTGCAAGTTAAGGCGGTAAACTTGATCGATTTTCTTACATTCGTTGGCAAGAGCGATGACGCGTTTGCGGCAGTTGTTGACTTCTTCGGAAATGCGCGCAAATGTTGGAGCGTCGATGCCCATGGTGACTCCCGAAATGTTCCTTTCGGTGACGTCGATTTTGTCGATGGCTTCTTTCGCGAGGTCGGTCATGTCGCGGTGCATGGTACGGAGGGCGAGCGGGATGGCCTCAGACGAACCGGTGATGGCCTTGTCCGTTTGCTGGTAAGTATTTTCGTCAGTTTCTTCAAGGAATTTTGCCTTGGTGAGCATGGCTAGCGAATCGCGGACTTGCTGTGCCGTGAAGGCGTGCTTGATTTTCTTTGCGATTTCAAGCGGGAGGGCGCCTGGCATCAAAGGTGCGAGTTCCCGAACGATGGAATTTATAGCAGATTCATAGTAGGCGAATGTGTCGGCATCGATAACACGGGCGTGCTGTTCTTTTGCTATGCGGGTGAGGTCTGCAAAGGCTGCCTTTTTCTTCTCGTCGTTTGTGGCGTTCCCGAATTCGACCATCTTTTCGAAGTAGGTGAGTTCAAAGCCCGAAAGCTTCATTGCGGCGGCAACACGCGGGAGCCCGACGCGGCTCAAGGAGGTTTTGCCTTCACATACTAGCTTGAGATACGATGGCGAGGCGAATCCGGCGTCCTTCGAAAATTCACGCCAGGTAAAACCGGACTTCTTGTGTTCTTCGTAGAAGTCCTGCATGTAGCGGCGGTAATCTTGGTATTCGGTTATCGGTTTCATGAGGTTAGGGGTTAGGTAATAGGTATTAGGTGTTAAGGGTGTCACCCCGGATTTATTCCGGGGGCGCCTTTTAAAGATCGCGTTCTCCTGCTTGTTTATAATATAACTCTGAAAAACTGGAAAGTCAATAGTTTGTGATACAAAAACTTTGAAATTTTGTAAAAATTCAAAGAAATTTACACTTTGATAAAATTTATTTTTGTAAATGAAACAAAAGTTTTTACTAATGATACAAGAGGATTGTATGCAGCTCGCCCCCTTGTTTTTGAAAAAGGAACATTTTATATTGTAGAAACCACCTTAGTAGTGTGTTGCCGGGTTTCACCTGTCTAGTGATTCTCCATAGTTATTATATGCGTTACTTATATGAAAAATAAAGGACATAGCTATGGCTAGACCAATTCGTGAAACTCCTATCCTCTTTGGCGAAGATGCTCGTCGCTTTCTTGCGGCGATGCAGGAACGTCGTCCGGAACCTCCAGAAGTTCGTGCCCGTCGTTTGCGGAACTACGAACTTTTGAAAGAAGCTTATGAACGAGGTATGGCTGAACAGCGTGCCCGTGAAGAAGCCAATGGAGGTGTTGATCCGTGGTTCAAAAAAGTATAGGTCAATCAAAGCTCAGTTTTATAAGAATTCGTTCGTCTTATTCCGTCAAGGATTTTACCTGTGGCGATCCTGATTTAGATGATTTCATTCGAAATCGCGCGTCAGAGTTTCAAAAGCATTTGCTTTCTGTAAGCTATGCTTGTGCAGACGCTGATACGGGGAAAATGCTAGCCTATTGCAGTCTTGCCAATGATAAGGTTGCCGTGGGCGATTTCAAGGACAAAACCGAATTCAATCGTTTCCGTAAAAAACAGGGCTTCCCGAACGAAAAACATTTGAAAAGCTATCCTGCGGTCAAGCTGTGTAGGCTTGGCGTTGATGAATCTGCGAAAGGCCGTCAAATCGGGACGACAGTTTTGGATTACATCAAATCGATGTTTGTCTTTGAAAATAAAACGGGCTGTCGGTTCTTGACGGTTGATGCGTATTTGAAGGCGGTGCCCTTTTACGAAAAGAACGGGTTTCGCTTTATGAATGCCGAAGATGACGATCCGCATACGCGTCTGATGTACTTTGACTTGATGGATTTGGTGGCGTAAAATTTCCAAGCCTAAATCATGAAAAAGTCCGCTTGCTTTTTGCAAACGGACTTTTAAAATTGCGTATGGACAGTGCGACTCTCGCGTGAAAATGCGCGGCGCCTATCTCTTCTTTTTCTTGTTCTTGTCTTTAGGCGGGGTGTAGTTCGAACCGATGGTACCGCCGTTGTTCTGGCGCTTGGCGAAATCGCCGACTTTCTTGAACATTTCCTTCATGCTTTCGTACTGCTTGAGCACCGCGTTCACGCGGGCGGCGTCCGTGCCGGAACCCTTTGCGATACGGGCCTTGCGGCTACCGTCAATAATCTGCGGCTTCTTGCGTTCCTTCGGCGTCATGGAGCTGAGCACAGCTTCAACATAGACCAACTGCTTTTCGTCAATCTGGTCGAGCGGGAGCTTGTTGAGTCCCGGGATGAGGCTCAAAATGTCCTTGATGCGTCCGAGCTTCTTGATTGTGCGGAGCTGCTTCAAGAAGTCGTTCAAGTCGAACGTGTTGTTGAGAATCTTCTTCTTTAAGTCCTTCGCGTCCTTTTCGTCGATGACCTGCTGTGCTTTTTCCACGAGGGATACCACGTCGCCCATGCCGAGGATTCGGCTTGCCATGCGGTCCGGGTGGAAAAGGTCGATTTCGTTCAGCTTTTCGCCAACACCGATAAAGCATATAGGCACGCCCGTCATCTTCTTGATGCTGAGCGCAGCACCGCCGCGGGTATCGCCATCCATCTTCGAGAGGCAGACGCCCGTGAAGTTCAGGCGGTTCCAGAACGTCTCGGCGACATTCACCGCTTCCTGACCAATCATTGCGTCGGCGACGAACAAAATTTCGTCCGGATGAACCGCGTCGCGGGCCTTTTCGAGTTCCTGCATCAACTCTTCGTCAATCTGCAAACGGCCTGCCGTATCGTAAATCACGAGGTCAAAACCGTTGTCCTTCGCGTACTGGTAGCCGTGCTTGATGATTTCGACCGGATTGCCCTGGCCTTCGTCATAAACCGGAACGCCGATGGACTTGCCGAGCACCTGCAACTGCTTGATAGCGGCCGGACGGTAAACGTCAGCGGCAACGAGGAGCGGTTTGCGCTTCTTTTTGCTGCGCATCCAGAGAGCAATCTTGCCTGCGAAAGTCGTCTTACCCGAACCCTGCAGACCAACCATCATGATGCCCACCGGAGACGGTGCGGAAAGATTGATTTCCTTAGTTTCGCCACCCATGACGGCCACAAGCTCGTCGTGGATAATCT
>CAMJNF010000045.1 GCA_946407235.1 uncultured Fibrobacter sp.
CCACCTTTTTGATGTCAGAGGAAATCATTTGACGATGGAGTTTGCCAAGCTTGTCGTAGAATTCGACCTTTTCGACAACATCGCAATCCTTACGGATCCAGACGAGCTTTTTCGAGAAGATTTCGCCTTCCTTCTTGGGAGTCGATTCAACAACGTAGTAGTTGAAGCCATTAGCGGATTCTTCGCGCAAGAGCTTGTGCGTATCTTCATCGACATTGCGCTTGCCGATATCATCGTATGTGAAATCGGAACCCATGAAGTAATCGGTCTTGGAACTCTTACCACTGATGCGACGAGTCTTTTTCAGAGCAGGCAAGTAAAGCCACTTGTCGTCTTCCTTATTGACATCGTCGTAATTCACGGTCAAGAATCCCGTGCCTTTCACATCGTTGGGGTACAAGAAGAACATGATGGTCTTGGTATCTGCCCCCACGTCCATCGCATAAGAAGTAATCTTACGGACACGAGTGCCTCCATTCTTATTCACGAGTTTCATTTCCATCGAGGAAGAACGCGTGTCGCCATCCGGACGGTCCTTGACCTTGATCATGATATCACGGGCGTTTTGTTCGGCAGCAAAGACAAACGATGCCGAGAGCAACAAAGTTGCAATCAAATTCTTTTTCATTTTTATTTCTCCTTTCCACTAACAGTTTCTTTTCCAAAGATATGGAACTTCTTGACGAGTACCGGCGTCACGAGCAAGTCGGCCAAAAGGGCAGAGCCAAGGCCAATCGAGAGCACAAAGCCAAAGTTGAAAAGCATCGTGCATTTAGAAGTCATGAAACCGCCGAAGGTCGCGCACATGATGAACGTTGTCATCACAAGGGCTGTACCGGTAGAGCGGTACACGCGAAGTATTGCGCTGGAGTAGTTCTTGGTGCGTTCGAATTCTTCGTTCGTGTGGTTCACAAAGTGGATCGTATCGTCAACAGCAAGGCCAATGACCATCGGGATAATCGTTGCACTCATCATGTCGAGCGGGAGACCCATCCAACCGAGGTAGCCCCCCACAAAAATGGCAGGGGCTACGTTCGGGATCATGCCGATAAGTCCCGTACGCAGGCTGCCAAAGACAATCATCAAAAGCACAGCGACAATCACGATGGAAATTCCGAAGGAACGAATCTGTCCCTTCACCAGATACTGCTGCATCGTGGTAAATTGCGGGATGTTACCGACTGCAGAAACCGTAGCATCCGGGAAGAGTTCCTTACCCTTTTGCGTGATGGCGGCGATTTCATGATCCAATTCATTGGAGTTATACGTGCTGATTTCGACCATCATGCGGAGGTAACGGTAATCATAGTCAATCCAGTAATTCGATTCAGAACCACCCGCATTTTCGTAGAGCAAGAGGAGCTGCGCCACCTGTTCTTCGGTATCAGGGATGCGGTAGAACGATTCGTTGTTTTCATTCACAGTGCGGTTCAAGTCCTTGACAATATCGAGAATCGAAGTGAGGCGTTTGCTCAGCGGGAACGATTCGATATACTTTCCGTATTCATCGAGCTTTTTCAAGTTCTCGACTTTCTTCGCGTCATCGGGATTCGGGAATTCAATTTCGAGATCGTAAGAATAGACGCTACCAAGCGGCGATTCGCCCATTTCGAGAATCTTGCTCACATAAGGAACCTTGCGGCCCATCGTGCGTTCCACGTCAAAAGATGGTTCCATCTTGAACATGCCAACAGCAGAAATCGCAGCGACAATCGTAAAGCATACAAGGATTTTACCACGGTGAGTCAGAACAAACTGGCCGATACTTTCCATAATCAAGGCCATGCGCGTATCGCCACGCTTCAAAACATTCGGATTCGACTGCTTATCCTTACCGAAGCTGAGAAGAATCGGAGACACCACAAGCACCACAGCAAGCACAAAGCCCACAGAAATGGCGGACAACAGACCTACGGAACGAATGGGGCGAAGCATCACTGTGAGGAATGACAACAACGCCACAATCGTCGTAAGCCCAGAGAACAACAGCGACCAACCCGTTTCGCGAACGGCGTGGACAACGGCGTCTTTGCGTTTTCCGTGCAAGAGCATTTCTCTACGGAAGAACGAGTAAAGGTGAATATTATATGCAATCGAGACCGCAAAAGCAAGGAACGGCGGAATCATCATGTTCGTGGAATCCATGTAGAGTCCAAGATAACCAACCAAGCCAAACGTCATCAAGATGCCCGAAAGAGAGCTCAAAATCGGCGAGACGACACCGCGCAAAGAACGCGTAACAAGAGCCATCACAATCACGGCACAAATCATTGCAAGCATCATCACACGGCCCATTTCGACGTTGATGAACTTCATCTTTTCAGAGCTCATGTACGGCATACCGCCAGCGTTCGGATGGAGCGGGGCGTATTCCGGCTTGTTAATGATGTCGTAAGTTTCGGCACCAGTCTGCATATCCGGAGAAATCTTGCCTTCGGCCTTCCACACGGAATCTTCCGGGAACGGGCGAAGTTTCACGATGACGAACGTATTCTTGCCATCGGCGCTCACAAGCTTTTTCAGGAATTCCGGCTTTGCAGCCACACGGCGCTTGATTTCGGCAATGCCAGCTTCATCCGTCGGGATTTCTTCCGGGACAATCTGCGTGATTTCCATGCCATCTTCGGTTCCGAGCGTGTATTCAATGTTCGTGAGCGAAGTGACCGTTCCGTTAGAATACGAGAGATTGTCGCGAAGATCTTCGGAAAGCTTGCGCAGCAAGCGGAGATTTTCCGGCTTGTAAATGTCATCACATTCCGTGAGGACTGAAACAAAGTAATCGTTTCCGAAGAGTTCCTTAAACTTGTCCGTCTGCACAAGCATCGGGTCGCCTTCGACAAAATAGCTGTCCCAAGAAGTTTCTACATAAATCTTCTTGGCGCCGATGACGGATAGCACTAGCAGAATCACGAGACCTGCAATAAACCTAAAACGATGCGAAATCAGGAACTTCGCAAAGTCTTCGAACCATTGGTTCACCTTTTCGATGTTTACTCGAATCCGAGACATACTCACTCCTTCTTTAATTCATTGACAAACTGTATGTTGTAAATCTTTTCCATCTGGAGAACGTCCAATACTTCGGCAACTTTTTCGTAGGGCGTTTTCTTGTCGATTTTCAAGGCAACCGGAGCCTTTTTGTTTTGCACCGCGGCACTCTTGTTTTTCAAAAATTCGATAGTCGCGATTTCGCCGTTCACGGCCATTTCCGTTTCAGAAAGCTCGATAAAGAAGCCTTCGGAAACTTCTTGCTTGACTTCACTTGACGTTTCGGGCAAGAGAAGTTTTAAAACAGACTTGTCCTGCTTAAAGACTGATGTCACCAGGAAGAATACAAGCAACAAAAAGACACAGTCAATAAGCGGTGTCATGTCCAAAGAGATGCGATGACGTCTTTTAGCCATTTTAAACCTTTTCTGATCTTCTGGCGTCACGTTCTTGCAAAGTCTTGCCCAAGTGCAAAAGCACCTGGTTTTCGACTTCGTCTTGTTCCTGTTCCATTCGAGCGTTCAAGTAATTGAATGCAAGCACGTGCGGGATAGCGACAACAAGTCCAAGGACCGTTGTCACGAGAGCAAACTTAATGCCCGTCGCAAAAGCGGATGGATCATCAAGACCTGAAGCCGCTATCACCGTGAAAGCGTTAAAAATGCCAACGACTGTACCCAAGAGGCCAAGCATTGGAGAAATGGATGCGATATTTTCGACCGTCGTAAGCCCCTTCGTGAGAGGCGAAAAAGCAAGACCAATTTCGGTACGAATACTTTCGGTAATGATGTGATGGTCCGTATTGCATGTCACCACACGATGAATTACCTTGTCTGTCAATCGCGGCTGCACTGTTTTATTGAAGACAATAAGCGAAATCACTTTCCAAATAATAATGGCATAACCCACAAAGTTCATGGCCACAAGCACGTAGCCAATGTAACCACCTTGCTTAATAAATTCAAGAATAAAATTCATCACGACCTCCCAGCATTAAGTTTGTACTGAATTGGAATTTCAATTCTCCAACGTTCTTTTTCTAAAAGTTTTGGAATGGGATCAAATTTGCCCATATTGGTAACGGCTTCTAAAGCGCTATTATCCAGCGAAGAATAACGGCTCGATTCCGAGACCTCGATTTGCTCAATTTTACCATCCGCAAGGATGGTGAACCTCACACGTACTGTGCCCTCCTGCTTCAGGCGTTTAGCCGTCGCAGGATAATCCTTGATCTGTTCCAACTGTTTTTTGAGCGAGCGCAAGTATGTGCGGGTCACCATTTTCACTGAATCGGCCGAAGGTTTGGGGGGTGCCTTAACTACGGGGGGCGTGGGCGGAGCCGGCGGTGCTTCAACAACAGGCTCTGCGACTGCAACAGGAGCCGTTTCTACGATTGGCTCTGGCTCCGGTTCCGGGATTTTTTCTTCGATCGGTTTATCAACGACCTTCGGGATAATTTTAGCACGAACGACTTTTTTCACAACCGGAGGCGCTTCCGGCGGCGGAGGCGGTGCAATATAGACCTTTTCCGCATGAATTACGGGAGAATCTGGGCGATGTACCGGGATTTCTTTCTTTTGGAATAGCGGATTCAGCAAAGTTGCAGCATGGATAAGGATTGCAACGACAAGCCCGACATAAAAGGCCTTGTTGAAAGACAGTGCTGAATAAATCCGTTTGCGAGTCATTTTGGCGTTACTTCTGTGTTCACATTGGGACGTGAAAAAATAAATCCAAATAGCCGCTCAATTCTACTCTAAATGGTTGAAAACCAATCCAATTAGACAAGGGTAACTTTTCGTCATTCTGAGCATAGCGAAGACAACTCAGCAGGCGAGAGTTGCGACAACGCTTGCGTTGTCATAACCGAGTCAAAAAGTTGGAGCTTTAGCCCAATCCAGTCATATTTAGCACTGGATCCTTCACGCTACGCGTTCAGGATGACGTAACGTAAACAAGTATGGCGCACCTTTGGAGTTATCCATCGGCACGCCATACCCGCTTCTATTGTAGTCTGGGTTTTGGAAGATTTCTAAAGCACCCAAAGCGCAATGTGATACACGATAAATGCAAGTCCCAACGAAATTGCAAAATAATATCCCGCAATCGCCGCAGTCCACTTGAGCGAATGCGTTTCGCGATACGTTGTACCCATCGTGAGCACACAAGGCACATTGAACATCGATGCAAATATAAACGCAAGAGCTTCAGGGAGCGATACCGCAGCGCGCATCATTTCGCCGAGATTTGCACCGGCTTCATTACGTGCAATTAACGAGAACGCATCGGTAGAGCTCGAAAAAACAACACTCATCACGCCAAGAGACGCTTCCTTGCTAAAGACACCGCCCAAATACGAGATAAAGAGTTGCCAACGCATACCAAAAATCTGCGTAAACGGTTCAATAAAATTCCCAATATGGTAAAGAAGACTATGCGCAACAAGACCATCTTTTGAATAAGATAACAACCAAAAGACAAGCGAGATGCTCCAAATAACGACAATCGCCTTTTTGAAAACCTCCCAAACATTACGGCACACCGTCTTCAACAAAATTTTCCAATGCGGCTTGTGATACGGCGGGAGTTCCATAATCATGCCAACACGTTCATTCACAGGCATCAACTTGTTTCCGAAAAGCTTAGACGAAATCCAGAACGAAGCAAAAATCAACGCCACATAAATAACGCCAAACAGCGGAGCCGCCGAACCGAAAAAGACCGAAGCAAGGAACAGCACCACAGCAACTTTCGAGCCGCACGGAATCGACCACAAAAGCACCATTGCAAACAAACGCTGTCCTCGCGTATCAAGAACACGCGTACCGCAAACAGCGCCGCCAGTGCAAGCGAGCCCCGAAACCAAAGGCATAAAAGCTTTTCCATGGAGGCCCAAGCGCGAAAGCCAAGAATCGAACACATACGAAGATCTTGCCAAGTAACCCGTATCTTCCATCAATCCAAAAGTCACGAGAATGGCAAAGACAAAACCCATCATGGCAACAGTCACGGCAAGCCCGCCCACGATAACGCTATTCACGAACGATGCTACCGCAGGCCATAGGCCCAACGATTCACAGGCTTGATTCACAAATGGGCCAACAACGCCTTGCAAGCCAAAGCAACTTGCAATAATCGGGACCGCAATCATCATACTCACTGCAAGCGTAAGCACTAAAATGAAGAATGCGACAAACTTTCCCCAAATGCGGTGCGTCGCCATCTTATCAAAGCGAGAAAGCTTCACTGTTTTTTCACCAGCCAAAGCAACTTCGCGAAGTGTTTCCGAAATAAAGCGGTACTTCGCTTCACCCGTCAAAAGTCCGCCTTCAGCACCTTCAGCATCCAGAATTTCCTTGATTTGCTTCCAATGTTCCGGAGTCACCGCCGTTTCGACTTCCGAACGCACAAGCGAATCATTTTCCAAGAGCTTTGACACAATCCAGAACTTTTCACGATTACCGAAGTCTAGGTAATCAAGCAGCTTTTCGAGTTTCAAAATTGGCGAGGATTCGCGACCATCCGATACATTCGCCAAAGCTATTTCACGAATTTTTGTCGATGAAATTTTAGCAGGTTTTTCAACCGCCCTTTTCAAAGTATCAAAGAATTTCGAATAGCCTTCTAAATCCGATGCGGTAAAGCCGAGCACCGGAATATTCAAAAGACTTTGAATTTTTTGAACATCAATTTTCTTGCCCTTCTGTTCTGCAACATCCATCATGTTGAGCACAAGCATCACGGGGCGTTCAATCCCTGCAAAATCAGCAAGCATATAAAGGCTGCGTTCTAGTTGCGAAGCGTCAACGATAATGCAGACAATATCGGCATTGCCCTGCTCCACAAAATTTCGCGTTACGGCTTCTTCTGCAGAGTTTGCGGTAAGCCCATAGCTACCCGGCAAATCTACAACACGATATACTTCTTCATCAAACGTGAAATAGCCCTCGGCCCTTTCAACGGTTTTTCCTGGCCAGTTACCGACATGCTGATGCGAGCCCGTCAATGCATTAAAAAGCGTGGACTTGCCGGAATTCGGTTGTCCCAGCAAAGCAATCGTTCTCATGCCATCTCCACGTCAATCTGCATGCATTCTTTGCGGTTAATCGCAATCATCGTATCGTGCGAATACAAAAGAACCGGTGAACGTCCATCATTTTGCAGCACTAAAAACGGACTGCTCGGAGGAAGTCCCATTGACACGACACGGGAAACAAAACGGGAATCCCCGTTAATCTTTTGAATCAAACCTTTTTGATTTTCCTGTAATTCAGACAAACACATTCTTAAAAACTCCTTCTATCTAAAACTATAGCGAATCTTTGTTGCAAAACTCCTACCCGGTTTACTTTCACCAAACTTATCGAACGATTCGCTATCCGTGATATTATCGACTTCAAAGCTCCAACCCAGTTTATTATCCCAAATGGAATATTCAACGCCCACATCCTGCGTGAACGAAGCTTTAATTTTACGGCTCTGGCGAGAGCTAATTTTCCAGCCGTAGAAATATTCATCCGTATAATTTGCAGACCACCAAACTTTCAAGAAGTCTTCCTTGCCAAACAAATCGCCCATATGGAATTCTGCAAGATAATTCATAAAGAATCGCGGAATATTCGGCACAATCGCCTTCTTGGGAACGCCCTGTTTTGCCGTATATTTCATGTTACGCAAATCCTGAAAAGTCCAGTTCGTACCAAGCAAAATCCATTCGTTAACATCCAACTTTACATCGCCTTCATAGCCCCAGCTACGAATCGGATTCATGTTAAAGTAAGGTGTGGACATCTGTGCCGAACTCATGTAATGGATTCGGTTCTTATAGTACGAATAAAACACATCACCATCAATGCGGAGCCTTGTCACAAGAGGCAATTCCTGCAAATCCAAAGAAATTCCAAAGTTGAAATTATCAGCCTGTTCAGGCTTAAGACTTGTCGCTGCACTCACGCGAATGCCATCGCCAAAAAGTTCTTCCGGAGTCGGCAAACGTACAGCATGCTGATACGAAGCCTTCACAGAAAGTTGCTTTGCGACCTTGAACATCAAGCTTTCATCATAACTGAAATCATTGTAATCATTCGATTCCACCGCAGGTTCAATCAGAAGGCTCGTCGGCATATTCGAAATTTCAGCCTTCATATAATGGAACTTGAAACCAAGAAGATTCTGGAGTCGCGCATCAAAGAAATTATTTTCAAGAGAAAGCCCCGTTGTCACAGAGAAAACTTCTCCCGGAAGCCCCGCCGTATTAAACTGAGCCTTTTCAGAGCCGTAATCATCTTCAGGATTTTCCTTGTGGAACTTGATGAGCGTATTCCAATAAATCTTTTGATCCTTCATAAACTGATAATCAAAATTCAGCAAATTATTGAAATCGTACACCTGCACCGTGCGCAATCTCGGAAGTCCCATGGACACGAGTTCGCCCACATTCTTTTGCGCCGTATCGCAGCTAAACCAGTTGCGGCAATGGACTCGGCTAGTATCGATGATTTTATTTTCGGCATAACCAAACGAAAAATAGTCACTGAAATTCAGATTTTTCGCAAAGAAATTCTTCTTGTCAAGTCCAAGAGAAACACCAAAATTATAGCCTTCGGCCCTGGATTCTACAATGCGATTTTCAACACCCTGAATCTGCTTGTCAAACGCACCAAAACTTGCGCCTAACGAAATTTGGTCAAACCAGGCGTTCATCAAGTTCGCAAAAGCCTGCACATTGTAAGAGGTGTAATGGTCATGATCACGAACAACACTCGTATCTTCGCCCGTAGAACTTTTCATATACGGCGAAGTGAATTCGTAATCGTTATCGGAATGGTTAAAGTAACCGGACACGCCAATTTCAAGGCTTGTAGCACCCGCAATGCTATCAATCAAATGACTTGCGGAAACTGACGCTTTGTGCGTATTGAAGCTCGAAAAACTGTAAGAAGCGTCTACAGAATTTGTCGGACGTTTTTTAGTCACAATGTTAATGGCACCGCCTGCGCCATCCGTTGCAAAGCGCGCCGGTATATAGCCTTTATAAACCTCGATATCCGCAATTTGGTCGATAGGAATATCGTCAAGTCCCAAATTTCCCTGAGTTTCGACAGGAACGCCGTTGACAAGCACCTTGATATTCTTGCCTTCCATGCCGCGAATATTGATTTTACCTTCGCTACCCATTCCGCCAGACTTACGCACTTTTACGCCAGACGCAGAATTAATCGCCTTAGAAACGCTCTTGCTCGTATTTTGCAATTCAGCGGCATCAATCGTAGAAACCGTTTCTACCTGTTTTGCAATGGCAGCCTGTTCCGCTTCGGATTCAGTCTCGACCGAAAGCAAATCCAACTTCGTCACATCTTCAGAATTCGCGGAAACGCCCGCAGCATCGCCGCGCGTTTCAGAAGCGCCAACATCAGTCGCATTACTTTCCGCGACCGGTTCATCAAAATCTTCAAACGAAGTAACTTCGTCATTCTGCGCATAAGCAGAAACAACGGCAAATGCCGCAACCGCGGCAAAAGAAACAGCAAACTTACGAATATTCATCTTCAATTAAAACCCAGAACTACTTTTTACAAGAAGGAGATTCCCGGTCAAGCCGGGAATGACACAACACTGTCATGCCCGCCTTCGAGCTCTTTGATCACTTAGTGGTTGACGCTTCGCGTCAGCAGTTTCGGCTCGATCATGACAGTCTGCATGCAGCCTGTCGCGACACTCGCCTTGAATGCTATTTAGCACTTAGTGAGCATGATCCGCGTATGGGGAGGGCATCTCCAATTCATTACTTCAGCGGTACAATCCACATCGGGATTTGTTCGGCTTCAGCAATCTTCTTAGCCTTATCCGTTTTCGGATCGTAGCGGAAGTATGCATTGCCATCTTCTTCGGTAGAGACCGCAAAAATCACCTTGCCATCATCTTCAACATACTTGCCGTAGCTTGCCCAGCTCGAAGAATAACCAATCGGCAAAGCCTTAATCTTCTTCTTGGCAAGGTCAAGTTGCACCGGCTTGCAAGTGTTATTGTGATAGCTATCCATGTCTGTCCAAGTCTTTTCCAAATCCTTCATCACGTTCAAGAAAGAATAGACATAGCCATCCTTCGGGTACGTTGCCGGAGCGAGATATTTGAAAACACCTTTCTTCGTAATGCCATCAATAGCGACGTCCTTCGTGATATACCAAGCGTAATCCTTATCGAACTTGGTTTCACCCACCTTGATACGGAGGAAACCATCAACTTGGCCCGGAGCGTAGCCCCAAGAAGCGTTACTATAGCAATAGATATAGCCATCAAGAAGAGTGAAAGCCTGGTTCTGGGAGTCATCCAAGGAACCCACAGCAGCAATGCGGTCATCCTTCGCAACATCAATTACTTTATCCTTCTTGACGTCAATAATGGCGACCTGAGCTTCATTACCCGTAGCATAGTCGCTCACGTTTTGCAAAAGGCCCACATAAAGGCGACCGTCAACAATCACGCCAGTTCCCGGGCTCACCACGAGAGCATCTTTATCCTTGTACTTGGAAAGGTCAATAGCTCCCGTCTTCTTCATGGTTTTCGGGTTGATGATAATCAAGGAATCAAGCATGCCGCCCAAATAAGCCTTTTCTCCGTTCACAAAGTAAATGTGGTTTACCCAAGTTCCCGGGAGAGAAAGCTTAGCAGTCACCTTGCCAAGTTTGTTATTTTCTGCCAAGCTGTAACGGGAGATAGCGCCAACATCCAAATCAGCGATAAACAGAGAATTATCATAATAAACAACACCTGCACGCGTACCAACTTCAACAAAATCCTTGCCCAAATCATCCGTGTGGTCCAAAGACATTGTGCCGATAAACATCGTTTCGCCAGTCGAAATGGAAGTCGCAAATTCGCGCTTGTAATCATCCGAATCAGAGCTTGCGTTGCTCGAAGAATCGCTCCCGCATGCAGCGAAAAGGCTAGCGGCAAAAGTAAGTGCAATCAGTTTTTTATTCATACATGACTCCTAGTGTTATACACCATTTAAGTTTTGACCGCATTTTAGAAATCCAAAAAGTCTACCTCAACTCCAAATGGACTCGAAATAATCCGAAAAGTTAGATATGACTAATATAACCTTTAAAACAAGAACTCAATAAATTAAAATTGGTGCGAAAAACAAACAGAAGGTAACTATGAGTGTTTTCAAAAGATTAACACCTTATATGCAATCGCGAAAATTTTTATATCCGTTTGCACTTTTATTCTCATCATTGAGTTCCATCGCAGGGATTGCTCCCTTTATATATGTATGGCTCATCGTCCGTGAATTATTCGCTGACACAGGCAAAATTTCATACGATATGGTCAAGCATTACGCATTGATGGCCGTCATCTTCTCAGCAACGAGCGTCTTGCTTTATTTTGCGGCACTCGCCTGTTCGCACTTGGTCGCATTCCGCATCGAAGGCAACATCCGCAGAATCACCATGAAAAAACTGCTCAGGCTCCCGCTTGGCTTTTTCGACAAGAATCCCTCCGGACGCATCCGCAAAATCATTGACGACAACGCAACCGTCACACACACGTTCATCGCCCACGAGCTTCCAGATTTGGCAGGAACCATCATTGTTCCCATAGCCTCGCTCGTATTGATGTTCATTTTCGATTGGCGTTTGGGCATCGCCTCCATCGTTCCAATCGCCTACGCCATAATCACGCTCGGAACCAAGATGAACAAGAGCAAAGACTTCATGCAAAAATACATGAAGTCGCTCGAAGACATGAATACCGAAGCGGTCGAATACGTGCGCGGCATCCCCGTGGTAAAAGTATTCCAGCAAACACTTTTCTCTTTCAAGAATTTCTACAAGACCATTGAAGATTACCACCAGATGGTTACTGCATATTCAAGCAGCTGGAAATTCATCATGTGTTCCTACACAACCCTCATCAACGGCGTTGCCCTCATTCTCGTTCCTGTTGCATTCCTCATCGCAACAAGCTCAGGCAACATCGCCGCAACAATCGTGGACTTGATGCTCTACGTTCTCGTAACCCCAGTATTTTCGCAGTGCGTCATGCGCAGCATGTACTTGAGCCAAGCCGTAAACCAGGCAAAACTTGCCATCGATAGCATTGAATCGTTGACAAATTACCCTGAACTTGCTACACCGAAAAATCCGCAAGACGTCAAACATTTCGATATCGAATTCAAGAACGTCAACTTCACCTACCCCGGCACAGAAAATCAGGTGCTCCACAACATTTCATTCAAGATAAATGAAGGCGAAACAGTTGCGCTCGCCGGTGCATCCGGCGGTGGCAAGAGCACCATTGCAAAACTCGTCCCAAGATTCTTCGATGCAAACGATGGTGAAATTTTAGTCGGCGGCGTGCCCATCAAGGAAATACCCCAAGAAGTCCTCATGAAAAACACATCATTCGTTTTCCAGAATACTCGACTCTTCAAGAAGAGTATTTTGGAAAACGTCCGTTACGGAACTCCCGAGGCTTCCATTGAAAGCGTCAACAAGGCGCTTGATCTCGCCCAATGCCGCGAAATCATTGACCGTCTGCCCGAAGGCATCAACACCGTCATCGGCAGCAAGGGCACATACCTCTCTGGCGGCGAGCAACAGCGAATCGTCCTTGCACGCGCCATTCTCAAGAACGCCCCAATCGTTGTTCTCGACGAAGCCACTGCTTTTGCAGACCCCGAAAACGAAAGCCTTATCCAACAAGCTCTGCAGACGCTTTCAAAAGGTAAAACAGTGCTCATGATTGCGCACAGACTCACAAGCATCGTGAATGCAAACCAAATTCTCGTTGTGCAGGGCGGCAAAATCGTGGAACGCGGCACGCACAAGGAACTCGTAGAAAAGGGCGGCATATTCGCCAAGATGTGGCAAGATTATCAGCAGTCCGTCAGCTGGACTATCGGAGGCAAGAATGTATAATTGGATCAAGAATCGCTTTGTCCTCTCTGATGAAGGTACAAAAACATTTATCAGGGGCGTATTTTGGACAACATGGCATTACCTCTCGTTAATGCTCCCGCTTTCGTTCGTATTCCTGTTCCTCAAGGAATTCATGGCGAAAATGCAAAACCCGTCTGCCGAACCGCACAACATATTCGTTTACTTGGGCATCGCGGTTGCCATCTATTTGGTGATGTATTTTCTTTACGCATGCTCCTATAGCAGCACCTACGATTCCGTCTATCTGGAATGTAAAAAGCGTCGCATCACGCTTGCCGAAAAATTGCGCAAGCTCCCGCTCGCCTTCTTTGGCAAAAAAGACCTTTCCGACTTGACATCCACAATCATGACCGACGTGAATGCGCTTGAAATGATTTTCTCGCATGCCGTCCCTGAAATTTTCGCTGTTGCCGCAATGCTCATTATCTGCGCTGTTGCACTCATCATTTACAATCCGGTGATGGCTGCTGCACTTTTGTGGGTAGCACCATTTGCAGGCTTGCTCATTTACTTGTCCCGCAAATTACAGTTCAAAAACTTCAAGCACACCTACAATGCGGCCCGCGTAATTACTGAAGACATCCAGGAAAGCCTTGAAAACATTCAAGAAATCAAATCCTACTGCGAAGAAGAAAGCGTCTGCAAAGCATTGGATGAACACTCCAAATTTTATGAACATTCCCAGATTAAAGGCGAATTCATGTCAGGAGTCATCCTGAACGGCGCCCAGATTTTCTTGAAGTTCGGCCTTGCTTCCGTCCTCATTTTCGGTTCCATCCTCCTTGCACAAGATAAATTAAGCGTATTTGATTACCTCGTGTACATCGTCTGCGCATCGACAATTTACAGCCCCATTTATCTCGTTCTCAACAACATGACGGAACTTTTCTTCTTAGATGTTCGCCTCAAGCGATTCAAAGAAATGGACAATATGGAAGTGCAACATGGTACCACAAAATTCACGCCCCAAAATTTTGACATTGAATTCAAGGACGTAAGCTTTTACTACAACGAAGACAAGCAAGTTTTGAAGAACGTATCGTTCACAGCAAAACAAGGTGAAATCACAGCTCTCGTCGGGCCATCCGGCAGCGGAAAGACAACCGCAGCAAAGCTTGCCGCCCGCTTCTGGGACATTCAAGGCGGAACCATCACGCTCGGCGGCGAAGACATCTCAAGAATCGATCCCGAAACGCTCCTCAAGAATTTCTCCATCGTATTCCAGGATGTCGTACTGTTCAACACTTCCATCCGCGATAACATCCGCATCGGTAAACGCGATGCCACCGACGAAGAAATCTTGCAAGCCGCAAAACTTGCAAATTGCGATGATTTTGTTCGCAAGCTTCCGCAAGGCTACGACACCGTCATCGGCGAAAACGGAGACACGCTTTCTGGCGGCGAACGCCAACGCATCTCCATCGCCCGCGCCATCCTCAAGGACGCCCCCATCGTGCTCCTCGATGAAGCCACCGCAAGCCTCGACGTCGAAAATGAATCCAAGATTCAGCAGAGCATTTCGGAACTCGTGCAAAACAAGACCGTCATCATCATCGCCCACCGCATGCGCACCATCGCAAATGCTGACAAGGTTGTCGTTCTCAACAAAAACCAAGTCGCCGAAATCGGCGCCCCAGCTGAACTAAAGGAAAAAGGCGGCCTCTTTAGCAAAATGCTCAAGCTCCAAGAAGTAAACTAGAACTTCATTCAAAAAACACCTACAAAATTGCCTCGGAGAAATCCGAGGCAATTTTCTTATAGCCCTATCGTTTCAGCATTAGCTTCTTGTTTTCCAAAATTCCATCATTATCAAAACGAACGGTCGGATTTTTTCCATTTTTGAAATTGGCTTCACTTTCATAGAGCGAGAGTGCAACCGTTACGCCAGGCAACTTCGCTACACTCGTCTCCCCAGTAGCAGCTTTGTACGTGAACAAAAATTTTTGCGAACTTGCGTCTTTAAACGTTCCTTTGGGAATGCGAACAGTCTCGCCGATTTGCGTGAGCACAGTCCCTAAACTATCGACGAATTCCGCCACCAAATACACATCAAAGAAACAAGGGGCAACGCCAGTGTTCTTAACAGTAATATTCAGCGTACTCGTCGAACCTTTAGTATCCGCGACAGTCGTCAACTCCGCTTGCAACACCGTAAAATTGTAGCCGATGACCTTGCTCATGGAATCTGCAAGAGCCTTGTTGTCTTTATAGAAATTATAGCCACAATCACTATCTTGATCTAAAACGTAATAAGTCAAATGAGCCGTAGTAACCGCATCCACCCAGCGCTGCGGCGTCCACTTGAGATATCCACCGGGAATCACATCGGTGTATTCCAGCATCGTCTTGTAACCCGCAATGTTTTCGGCGATGGTCGGCAAGTTGGCCTTGTAGGCACGCACTAACGAATCAGGCCTGCCGGGAATACCGATGAAACCATCGTCACGCTTGGTAATGCCAAGGCTAAGCGCATGCGTATATACATCACCCATGCCGCTGGATGGCAACACCAGCTGAGTCTTTTTGAAAACGGAGGCGTAGTAATTCAGCATGTCCATCTCTATCGAATCGGAAGGCATTTCGCTGCCATCCAAATGAGAAGCATGCCATTCACCCCATTCGCCAAAAGTGCGAACATCGATGTATTCTATACGCGGGTCGCCATCGTATTTTTCAGCCAAGGCCTTAGCAAAATCCTTAGCCGCCTGCAAATAGACCGGATCATCCCAAACGGGCACAGCGGCGCGGTAACCATTCCACTGCAAGGTGGCAGTAACTTTCTTTGCACCCATTTCGTAGACAAAGGACGGCGTCCAGTCATATTCTTCTTCGGGCGTGTCATTACCCCTGACAAACGACGGTGAATATGGCAACACACGCAGAGCGTAACCCATGTTATGCTCAGCAAGAGAGTTCAAAAGCTTTTCCAGCTCCGTCCAATCGTAAACACCCTTTGCCGGATTTAATTTATTCCACTTTTGATACCCGGAACCGTATGAAATAAGATCCCACGCCTTGTTGTTCAGTGAACCGTAAGGTCCATATTCGAATTCAGGAACGAAAGTCCACAAGCCTTCAGTCGGGACCGTAAATCCCTTGTGCGGGTTAGAAAGCGGGCCGTCGAAACGCTTGAGGGTGTAGGTGATTTTGGTGGTGTCAGCTTTAACTGCGGTGGAAGTATCGGCATTACTTGATGATGTCATTCCGGCCCCCGAGCCGGAATCACCTGAAGAACTGGATATTACGTCATTGCGAGAACTCGAAGAGTTCGCGGCAATCCATGAAGAACTGCTCGACAAAACACCTGCCGATGAACTCGATTCATCAACGGCACTGCTTTCGCCACTCACAGGTGCTGCAGTATTTTCGTCACTACAGGCAACGAATCCGACAACGGCAATAAACAAATAACATAAAATCAAACGATTCAATCCCCACTCCTTAGCATAAAATCGATCGGTTTATGTTAATATATCTTTTTTTCGAAGAAAACTATTTGCATTCCACGTATGCCAAGTCAATTCGGCCCTTGAGAACAATGCTCATCTCAACCGTCCAACCATTCGCATTCAAAAAAGACCTGTATTCATTTTCCGTCCATTCGTGCGCAAAACGGACGCCGACAAGACTCAAAAACTTTTGCCATAAGTTTCTTTTACCACCTTCTCGGAATATAAAGTTCGGTGCAATGAGCACACCATCATCTTTCAAGACACGACGAATTTCCGCAAGCGCCTTTTCAGGATTCAGGATAATGTGGAGCGCATTCGCAATCACGACCACATCAAAAGATTTGTCCATAAAACGCAACGACGTTGCATCAGCCACTTCAAAACGCACATTCTCTGGATTCTTCGCCTTGCGAGCAGTTTCAATCATTTTCGGCGCAAAATCAGTTGCAACCACATGATTCGCATGCGGAGCAATATGCCGCGCAATCATCCCCGGGCCAGTCGCTAGTTCAAGTACATCCTTTCCCCGCACTACCTCCCCAATCCGCTCATACATATAATCATAAATGTTCTTCTGCGAACGCATCGTGAATTCATAAACCGGCGCAAAAATATCCCAAATATTTTTACTCATAATTATCTCCTAAAAAACGCACTCCCCTCATGACAAGGAAAGTGCGCTAACCGATTAAAACAAAATTTAATTATTAAAAATTCTGTGCAACGACAATCTGCTTCCGCAAAACGGCACCATCCAAAAATTCAAACATCGTGCGGTAAGCGTTATCACGAACATCCTTGCGCGAGAGGAACAAGTCGTGCATGCCATCCGTAATCGTTACGGTAGTGACATCACTACCCAATTTCGGAGCCCACTTTTCAAGGAGATTCACATCAAGCATACAATCGCAACGCATGTAATCATCGTCCCACTTGACCGTATTCACCGTGCAGCCGCTACGCATCATGAGAATCGGAGCCTTAATCTTCATTCCCGCATGGATCCACTTGATGCCGCGTTCCGTTGCACGGAGGTAACCAAAGTACTGTTGCGGCCACTCATCACTCTTCAAATCACGATTGAATTCCCACTCGCCCTTTTCACTTTTCAAGAGCGAAATGTTGTACTTAGGAGCTTCCTGCGCTGGGGCCGCCATATCCGGGAAAAGGAGCGCAATATCCGAAAACACGGGGAAAGCCACATTGCGGACAAACCAGCTATTTTTATAATCCAAGAACGGGCTGTTCAAAACGAGAGCTGCAAAATCTTCGCTGTTGCGTTCATTCAGGTAATTTGGCGTAATCAGCCCACCCTGTGAATGACCGAGAATGACAAACGGCAATTTCGCATTCGAACCATTTGCCGCAATTTTCTTGCTGAGCGCTACAGCTGCATCCAACTCCGCATAGTATTCCTTGACGCTACGCATATCAGAACGCGGCTCGCCTTCGCTATACGAACGACCATTGTAATGCAAGTCAATTGCAAAGAAAGCAAATCCCGCAGAATCCGATTTTTCTGCAAGTTCTTCCTGGAAGAAGTAATCATTGTAACCATGCACGTACAAAATAATTCCACGCGGATTCGTTTCATGCTTCACCGCTCGCGGAGAACTTCCATAAGGATACTCAATCAGCGTTGCATGGAAATCTTTGTCATACGGTTTCACATCAATCGGGTAAACCTGATAGGGTTCGCCAAGTTCCGGATCCACAGCCTTTTGCGGCAAAGCGTTATTAATGATAGTTTGCAATGCAGCAGTCGTGAGTGGCTTACTATAAGCCTCGTCCCGTTTCTTTTCCTTGCAAGCAGCAAGGCATGCATTTGCAGAAGTTGTAAAGAGCAATACGGCAGAGGCCGCGACAA
>CAMJNF010000046.1 GCA_946407235.1 uncultured Fibrobacter sp.
CCGGGAGGCCGCAGATGTGAGCGATATCGGTAGCCTTCGAGCTCCACGGGCTAATTGTACCCGGACGCGGGCAGACCACAAAAAGCTCGCCTTCGAGTGCCTTGACTTCGCGCATCGGGCCGTAATGAAGGACCTTTTCGAGCGTTTCCTTTTCGGAAGCGGTCAGGTCGGCGGACAAATCCACCACATGGAGGAATTCGGCATAGACACTTGCAACCGGAATCCCAGCGGCCTTAAAATCAGATGAAAGCTTTTGCAGACGGAAATCCGACAGAGCCGGAGTACCACGAAGAATGAGCATTTTGACCTCTTTTAGCCTAAATATTTACCGCCCCAAATATAGCAATTTAGGGGAAAGATTAAAGACTAGAAACAGCTTCGCTTTTAGACGAAAGACGAAAGAGCGCAGCTATGACTAATGAAAAGAGTGCGACGAGCTGTAGAACATGTGTTGGGCCGTCGAAGAGGCTTTTTTTCGCGATTTTATGCTACCAAATTGGTCTTTTTCGTCATTTTGGTAGCACATTTTTTACTTTGTTCGATAAAATATGAGTTAATCGATTAGCAGAAGTGCTACCAAACAAGACATTTCAATCATTTTGGTAACATTTTTTCGGGGAACAAGCCCGCATCCGCACAAAAAATGGTTAGTTTGTATAAAAAACATGCTACCAAATTGGAGCTTTTGGCTCATTTGGTAGCATAATTTCGCATTTCGCCCCCTTTCAGCGAGCGAAAAACGCTTTTTTAGCAAAAAAGCTCCGCAAAATGCGGAGCCGTTTCAATAAAATTCAATTAGAACTGTGTAAAGAGATTCCCTCCCCATACGCGGATCATGCTCACATAAGTGCTAAAGCACTAAGTGATCAAAGAGCTCGGTGGCAGGAATGACAATTCACAATTACAGTCTCTTGAGAACTGCAGCGGCGTGGTGGATGAAGCCTTCTTCATTAGCCACGACAGCGATTGCCTTTGCGTTCTTCTTGATCGCCTTTTCGGAGTACTTGATGATGCTCATGCGCTTGAGGAAGTCATAGACGCCGAGCGGGCTGAAGAAGCGACCCGTGCCGTTCGTGGGGAGCACATGGTTCGGGCCTGCAAAGTAGTCGCCCACCGGTTCAGAAGACCACGGGCCGATAAACACGGCACCCGCATTTTCGATTTGGGCAGCCATCGATTCGGCTTCATCCGTCATGATTTCCATGTGTTCCGGAGCAATAGCGTTTGCAATGGCAACGCCATCGAACCAATCCTTCACCACGAGGATGCGACCGAAGTTGTCGAGCACCTTCGTCAAAAGTTCCTTCTTCGGGGAATTTTCAACCTGGATGTCCACACATTCGCTAATCATCTGCGCGGTTTCCATGTTGTCCGTAATGCAGATGGCGGCTTCAAAGCCAGAACCGTGTTCAGCCTGGCTCAAGAGGTCGGCTGCGACAAAGTCCGGATCGCAGGTATTGTCTGCAAGCACGAGCACTTCGGACGGGCCTGCGACCATGTCGATATCGACAATGCCAAAGACTTCCTTCTTCGCAACTGCTGCAAAGACGTTACCCGGGCCGACAATCTTGTCGACACGTTCCACGACAACCTTGCCCTTGCCATCCTTCGCACCATAAGCGAGCATGCCGATAGCCTGAGCGCCACCGATATGGTAAACTTCGGTAATGCCGAGTTCGCAAAGCACAAAAGCCACCGCGCGGTTGATTTCGCCCTTGATCGGAGTCACGACAACGATGTCCTTGACGCCAGCGACAATGGCCGGAACCGCATTCATAATGACGGTGCTCGGGTAAATGCCTGCACCGCCCGGAACATAAAGGCCCACGCGCTTCATCGGGCGGATACGCTGACCGAGAACAACGCCGTCCTTGCCTTCCATGAGCCAGGAATCTTCCATCTGGTTCACATGGAAATCGCGAACGTTCTTGATAGCCTGCTTGAGCGCACGCTGCATTTCGGGCGGGCACTTGGCGGCAGACTTCTTGATTTCGGCTTCGGAGACGCGGAGGTTTTTGCCTTTGAGACCATCGAACTTCTGAGCGTATTCAACAGCCTTCGCATAACCGCCGTTCTTGATGTCGGCGAGAATGTCCATGACCTTGTCGTGAATTTCCTTGCTCGGAGCAACTTCACGACCACAAATTCTGTCAATTTCTGGAGACTTCGGAGTAACTTTTACGATTTTCATTTTCACGAACCTTCTATTAAAACTCTATTTTGCATCAGAAGCGGAAGCCACATCCAAATGCTTATAAGCATTTGCAATAACTTTTTCGTCCATCAAAATCTTGTACGTAAGACCATCGACAAACGCGGTCCAGCTTGCTTCGATAATATTGCTCGAAACACCGACCATGTTCCAGTAGCCGTGTTCATCGCCAAACGTTGTCCACACGCGAACCGTCGCATCGGACGCCACATTGGAACCAAGCACGCGCACCTTGAAGTCATCCAAGCGCACCTTCGCCATGTTCGGGAAGAACGGCAAAAGCGCCTTGCGGAGAGCCGCATCAAGAGCGTTCACCGGACCATCGCCTTCGCTCACCTGATGACTGATCTTGTCGCCCACCTGGAGCTTGACCGTTGCCTGAGACACGGAAACGCCCTGAGGCGTCTTGTCTTCGATCACGCGGTAATTGAGCACCTTGAACGGTTCCTTGACCATTCCCAAATGGCGATAAACGAGCAACTTAAAGCTAGCTTCGGCACTGTCGAAATGCCAGCCCGCGTTTTCGCGTTCCTTGATTTCTTTAAGGAGGCTTGCCACCACAGGATCCTTCTTGTCGATTCCCGGCTTGATGGCCTTGAGTTTTTCGACGACAAGGGAACCACCAGCCTGATCGCTCGTCACGAATACGCGATCGTTGCCTACGGAATGCGGGTCGATATGTTCAAAACTGCGGCTGACCTTCATGACGCCATCGATATGAGCACCGCCCTTGTGGGCAAATGCGGCATCGCCCACATATGGAGCATGCACATCACTCGGCAAATTCACAATCTGATCGACGTTACCGCTCAGCTGGCGCAAATGGCTCAACTTTTTAGCAGCCGCAAAATCGCGGTCCATCTTGAACTTCAAATCAGCGGCAATCGTCGTGAGATTCGCATTACCGCAACGTTCGCCGTAACCATTCACCACGCCCTGCACCATCACGCAACCAGCCTTCACGGCGTAGAGCGAGTTCGCGACAGCAAGTCCGCTATCGTTGTGCACATGGATGCCCAGTGGTGTCGAAATATGCTTTTGCACATCCGCTATAATCTGTTCGATTTCCCACGGCATCGTTCCGCCGTTCGTATCGCAAAGCACGATGCAATCAGCATGGCCTTTTTCTGCAGCACGGAGCGTTTCAATCGCATATTCGGGATTTGCCTTGTAGCCGTCAAAGAAATGTTCAGCATCGTAAATGACCTCTTCGGAATAATCCTTGAGGTATGCCACAGAAGACTCGATCATGTCGAGGTTTTCTTCGAGAGTCGTGCGGATCACATCCGTCACATGCAAATCCCAGCTCTTACCGAAAATCGTCTTGACAGGAGCCTCCGACTTCACGAGCGCCTGCAAAAGCGGGTCATTTTCCGGCAAAATCTTCGGACGACGCGTGCTTCCAAAAGCAGCAATCTTTGCATGCTTAAGTTTCACATCCTTAATCAGCTTGAAAAATTCTTCATCAGTCGGATTGCTCGGGTTCGGCCAGCCGCCTTCGATATAGTCAAATCCAAAGTGGTCCAAAATTCGTGCAATCTGCACCTTGTCAGCTAAGGAGAGGCTTATCTTACGGTCTTGGTTACCGTCTCGGAGGGTCGTGTCGTACAAAAAAACTTTCATGCGCGTAAAGATAGAAAAAGTATTTAGTGGACTGTAGGGAGTTTGAAGCAGGAAGGGGCAAGGTTTGGTCAATTGGCCTTTGTATGGCTGAATTCACGCTCGATTCGTTCCAATCCATCACGCCATTCGTTTTGAATTTTTTGCTTCAGTTTTTTGGCAAGCGACGGCGCATGACCTTGAGTCGAAACGGTCACGGCTATATTTTCACCGAAGTCCATGCGAGCAGGCACAATAAAATCGCCATCTCGATAATCGCAAGCATTATTTACAAGAATGCGACGAGCACGGGCATCATTAGAAACTTGCGCATTTACCGCAGGCTGGTCCGTACAAATAAATACCATAAAAACGCCGCGAAGATCTAGCGACTCATATGAACGTTGCTTTAGAGTAATCGATAAAGACGGCTCTGCAGATGCTGAATTCGAGATACAATTGGATTCTTCACTTCGTTCAGAACGATGACAAAGCGCATTGAATTCAGGATCAAATTGCGGGGCAACAACCGTAATGCGAGCGCCGGTCGGCAAAAGCGTTTTGACTTTGCGCAGAGCAATGGCCCCTCCGCCAACAACAAGAACATTACGCCCTTCGAGATTCAATTCGATGGAAAAGAGGGACGAGGTTTGGGCGCGCTCTATTTTTTTGTCATCCGAAGCGAAGCCATTAGGCGTAGTCGAAGAATCCAGAGAGGCTCTAGATTGCTTCGCACCGCTCGGAATGACGTGTTCGCACTTGTTTTGAACAGAACGAAGACCTGAAACCACCATACTTGCAAATTCTTTCCAATCGCCAAGACATGGTAACAAAGTAATAGGGATTTGCGGAAATTCAGCCTGCAACCGCGCTACAACTTTCGGCACGTCATTTTTTGTATGCTGCCCATTCAAAAGCAGGTACGGAAGCAAAGTCACCGATTCCACATCTTCGCGCAAAATCGTCCGCAAGTCATTTTCCAAATCCAAAAGGCTTGTGCTCGCCACGCGCGTACCCGGCATTTCATGATGCAAACAATCAAGGATATCTTCGAAGCCCTTGTAGGCTCCCGGCAGAATGCAATGATGAGCAATGACTAGAATGACTTTCACGCGTAATACTCCACAATTTTTTTAACTAGCGAATCCATGGTTGTTTCATCGGAAGTCACAGTTTCAAAACCATGCTTGCGAGCCGCAGATTCCGTCATACGACCGATGCAGAAAGCTTTTTGAGAACTTAGTTGGCAGAAGCTTTGACGAGAGACGAGAGACGAAAGACTAGAGACTTGCACAAAATTCTCTACAGCGCTGGAGCTCGCAAATACAACCGCATCAGCAGAAGCAACGGCTTCACGCTTCCATTCGGGGAGTTCTGCTACAGGGAGTGTTTCGTACACGATCCAACGAGTTGCTTTGGGCAAAAGTTTGAGCAAAGTATCATCGGCGAGATTTCCTTGCAAAAGCAAGATACGAGATTCGTCACTAACCACGTCTCGTAACAACAAGCCCAAGCCTTCGCCGGTATGATCTTCAGGAACGTAATCGCAGCGGATCCCGTATTCGAGTAATTTCTTTTCGGTGATTTTTCCGACACTTGCAATCTTCTTGCCGGCTAGAACGCGCACATCGTAACCCGCAGCAAACAACTGTTTGAAGAAAGATTCAACACCGTTCACGCTTGTAAAAGCGAGGACGTCGAATTTTGCAAGAGAATTCCAATCGATAGAACATTGCAAGCCTGAATCCTTCGACTCCATGCCTACGGCACTACGCTCAGAATGACACATGGCTTGAGGACTTTCCAAAGAACGCGTTTCAATCATCGGAGTTTCGATGACTTCAGCACCGAGCGCGGTAAGGCGCGCGGTTATCCCACTCGACTGTTTTGCGGCACGCGTTACAACCAAGCGCTTTCCTGACAATGGCAAATTCTTTTTCCATGCAAGCGATTTACCAAGTTTGACAACGCCCCCCATAATCGTAATTGCAGGAGCAGTCACACTTTCACGGACAATGGTCTCCCCCGCCGTTTCGAGCGTTGCCATTACCGTTCGTTGATATGGAGTCGTTCCCTTTTCGATAAAAGCAAGCGGAGTCTTCGGATCTTTGCCACATTCGATGAGACGACGTGCAATAAAATCCATATTGCCAATTCCCATCAAGAAGATGAGCGTACCAGGACAACGCGCGAGAGTCTCAAAGTCCAAGCCAACGGGTTCTCCAGAAGTAGATTCCGGCGCGGCGGCCGGAATGCCGGAAGCACTTCCTACCTCCGGCTTCCTACTGTCTACTTCTTTTTCATGCCCCGTGATGATGTGGAAACTTGTAGCAATTCCACGATGGCTCACGGGAATTCCAGCATACGCGGGCACGGCAATCGCCGATGTCACACCCGGAACGACTTCAAATTCAACGCCAGCCGCAACGAGTTCCAACGCTTCTTCGCCACCGCGTCCAAACACAAACGGGTCGCCGCCTTTCAATCGAGCGATGGTCGCGCCGGGCATATCACAAGCGAACTTGACCAAAAGTTTATTGATTTCAGACTGTTTTACTTTATGATGCGTCGGCATTTTGCCCACATCCACCATTTGCGCTTTCATATTGCACATTCCAAGAATCGCTGGCGAAACGAGGCGATCATAAACAACGACATCGGCTTTCTGCAAGATATCGTGAGCACGCAAGGTCAGGAGTCCTGGATCGCCAGGGCCCGCACCAATCAAATAAACTTTGCCAAAATTATTCATCAAATGGAAATTTAGAAAAACTTCGGCAGACACTTTTATTCTTTGAACATAAAGACTAATTATCTTTGTTTAGTCATATTTCTTAAACTTTTATAAAAAAATCCATTTAAATTTGCTTATATTTTTAGCATGAATAGTTCTAGAGCAAAGCTTCGTGACGAAGTCTATACGCAGATGATGTGTGCACAGGCACGCCTTTCCAAAGACCAAAACACGCAAATGGGCGCAGTTCTCGTCAGCGCAGACGGTCGCGTGATCAGTACCGGTTACAATGGCGCTCCCGCCGGATTTGACGACGAAACAGTTCCGTACACACGTGAAAAGCAACTCCTCGCTTACGACCTTTTGGACGCCGACACGGGTGCACTTTTAAGCCACCACGAATTCGAAGCGAACAAGTATCCGTTTATGGTCCACGCCGAAATTAACGCGCTCCATTACGCCCGCGGCAAAGTTCCACCGGGATCAAAGCTCTACGTGATCGGATTCCCCTGCGAACGCTGTTCCCTCGACATCAGCCTATCCGGCGTTGCCGAAGTTTTCGTAACCAAAGACGATTATGATCCAAAATCCACGCTGAACAATAATCGCGACACAGCTTACTATATGTTCGCGCAAGCAGGGATTGTCGTAACACTCTGCGGCAAACGCATTAGGCCAATCGTATCGAAGCCGAACAAGTAACAGCAAAAAAGTTCATACACAACAAAACATTTTTTATGCAAATTAAACAAGCTATCATCTATCTAGCTTTGTCATCTCTATTTTTCATGGGCTGCGAAAGCGGTTATACCAAAATTCATTCTTTAAACTTGACCGTTTCGGAAGCGCCTGAAGTTCACGGAGCAAACACGACCATGCCATCGCATTCTGCATCATGGCGTTTTACCGGGAAAGTAAACTCATCATCCAAAGAAAACGTCCATGACAAGTTCAACAGCAGATCAAACAGCATAAACGCACTATACAGCATCGGAGGCACCGATTTCAGCGGCAAGTTCGATTTTTTGTATAAAGTAGACGGATTTATTTTTGGAACGGGCGCAGGATACAAGGACGGCATCTACCATCATTTTACAGCAGGAGCAAATCTAGACTATTTTGAATTCGGTTTATTCTTTGGACTTTACCATCAATATGCTAGAGTCGAATACGATGCCACACATTGTGATTACACCTATCATTTATTCACAAGCAAAGATGAAGAATGTACTTCAGAATACAACAGAGAGTTTTCCGATATCTACACATCACCATTCTTTGGTGCATACGCAGGCTTAATCATCAGTAAATTTTTCATCAATTACAGCGTCAGCGTTTACTCGCCAAGTATCAACATCGAAGATAACTCCCCTGATTTGGCAGCAATTACAACCCAATACCTAACCGCCGGGGTCCGAATCAACAAATGGATTGAGTTAAACGCAGGCGCTTCAATAACATATATGAATATCCCACATTGGCACTACGGATTTACAGGCGGAATAAGTTTCTACACACCGTAGCAAATATTTCTGATGAAAATTTATGTTCCTCGATTCCAATCGGGGATTTTTTACATTTGATTTTTTATCTCCTGGGCAAGCGCAACGCCTTGTTTTTTCGCTTGCAGCACACAATCAGCAGAGCCAAAATCGATTTCTCCGACACATTCCGCTTTAAGCAAGCGTCTTGTTTTTTCATCCCAGTAGATTCCGCGAATTTTCAAAGTACCAACACCAATAAATTCCGCAAAGCTTGCCACCGGGAACTGGCAACCGGCATTGAGAGCCTTCAAAAAAGCCATTTCAGCGGAGGCAATGCAGAAAGTTTCGACATCATTAGCGCGAGCGAGAATTTGCGCGAGGGATTCGGAAACTTCACTGGATCCATCGCGTTGCCCAAGATGACGAGTGCCGCGCGACTCCTGGGGCGTTTCATCATTCAACGTTTCAATTGCCAAAATGCCCTGACCGCTCGCGGGGAGCACTTGCTCTGTGCTAAAGTATTCCGTCACTTGGTCCGCCAAGCCCATGCGCTTGAGCCCTGCCGCCGCAAGTACAACGCCATCGAGTTCCGCAAGTTTACTTATGCGCGTCTGGATATTTCCACGAATTGGCACATATTCCAAATCGGGGCGAAGCGCTTTCAGCTGAACGATGCGGCGAATGCTTCCAGTTCCGACGCGAGCACCAGCAGGCAAATCCATAAAGTGAACGCCATTAGCACCACCGCGCGAAAGGAACGCATCACGCGGGTCTTCGCGCTTCAACACTGCAGCAAGCTTGAACTGCGGCAGCACTTCGGCAGGCATATCCTTAAGGCTATGAATTGCAATGTCGGCACGATTCTCGAGGAGCGCAACTTCGAGTTCCTTGATGAACACGCCCTTGCCACCAAAGCTCGCAAGCGACTTATCCAAACGGCGATCGCCTTCGGTTGTCATGGAGACAAGTTCATAAGTCAAAGAACCGGTGGCATTTTCAACAAAAGAATTCGCCGCGACAATAGCCTCCGCTGCCATCGTTGTCTGAGCCAAAGCCAAAGCACTTTTGCGAGTTGCTACACGAAGCTTCATCGTCCACCCCTAATTACATTTACGAAGGCATTTTAAATAAATTTTCGTATCGTCTACGGAATTCGAATCTTTTACTTTATACAAGTAATCATTGGCAATTTTCTTCGCAAAACGCTCATACATCATTTGGATTCGCTTCTTATCAGCATCGGACACATCTGGAAGCGAACGCAGCAATTTTTCGGATTCCTCATTCGCCGTTGCCACCATTTTCTCAGCGAAGACACGAATATCTTTCGCGATATCGTCCATGCGATACCACTGCATGAATTCCTCAATACCTTCTTGCAAAATTTTTTGAGCGGCCTCAAGTTCAATCATCCGCAAGCGACGATTTTCCGACACAATTTTTTCCAAATCATCGACACAAACATATTGCACACCAGGCAAATCACCAATTGAGGCTTCTGCATTGCGCGGATTCGCGAGGTCAACTACTAAATGACGAGTGTAACTGGATCCTTCGCGCTGCTCAGGATGACACGAAGCCTCAGCGACCTGAATCGCCTTTTCGAACTCAGCCTTAGTGATTATTGGTTCTTGCGCGGCACTACAAAGAATCAGCACATCGCACTTATCCACAACGCTATAGCGGTCTTCAAAGCGAACTGGAGTCAACACATCACCGAACTTTTCCGCATTGGCAAAAGTCTTGCTGCTCGCAAAAATCTTCGTCGTATTCTCTTGCACGTACTTGAGCATGAGCGAGCCCATTTCACCAAGCCCGACAATATAAACAGTGCGATTTTCTAAATCGTCAAAAGTCTTTTGCACCTGCTTCATCGCCAAAAACGGGATGTTGCAGCTGAGTTTGCTCAAGTTCGTTTCAGTCTTGATACGCTTTGTCGTGTGGATGGCGCTCTGGAAAAGTTTATTCAAGCTATTGCCCGTCGCCTTGAGCTGGTGCGCCGTTTCGTAAGCACGATCAATCTGATGCAAAATCTGATCTTCGCCCATAGCCACGGAATCAAGCCCCGCACACACGTTCATCACGTGGTGGACAACATCCTCGCCCGCCTTCGTATAGAAGAACTTTGCAAAATCATCATAGCTCTGGTGTGCCAAGCCGCAAACATAACGGACCAATTCAGCAGTATCCAAATCGCGGTCGCTTGCGACATAAACTTCAGTACGGTTACAAGTGGCAAGAATCAAAAGTTCGTCAAACGGAGAGCGACTCAACGCCTCAGTCTTGACGTCCATCGGGATATAAAACTTTTCACGAATTGCGATTTCAGCCACTTTGTGGCTCATTCCTGCCATATAAATCTTACGCATAGTCCAAAGATAGAAAAATTACACTCCACCACACGCAATATAGGGGATTTCACCTCGACACAAGCACTTTCTTAATTGAAAAAATGCTTTTTCTTTCAAAAAAATATTATATATAAATTATAGGCACCAATTAACTTAGCTAGGGTTTCAAGAGCATGATAAAAAGATTTTTCTTCAGCGCTGTTATTTCGTTATTTTTTGCGGCACATGCAAACGCATGGGACATGGGAACGTACGTCGAAAACACACAAGCCGGAGAAGGCAACAAAACGGATTCCACGTGGGAAAATCGAGAAACGCAGACTGCAAAAACAGACTTGAGTATGGGAACAAGCGTTCAAGAAGACAACCTCAAGCATCATAGCATTTCCGTTACATATGGAATACTCACACTTAGCGATTTTGCAGCAATGCACATTTCCGCGTTCACCGAGCTTTTCTCTTTAGGTCATGAAAAACTTCCCGTATCCATGTATGGAGCTTTTTCAATAAATTATGGTTACAAATTCAATGAAGTCGTTGAAACCGGCATTGTTTTCAATTATGCGCATCCTTTTGAAAAAGGTTCTTTTTACACGATCATGCCTAAAATCAAATTAAATTGCAACTATGAAGGTTTTGTCAACCCGTTCGTAGAACTAAATGCAGGAATCATTTTTTCTGATTTTTTACCAGATATTTTTCCGGCATTTCATATCACATTTATAGGAATCGAAATTGGTCGAACATTCCCGATTACTCTTGGAATACTCGGTTTTGGCCAGCAGGGTGTTGCATACGCCGGTTTAGGCTATAGATTCTAAAAATCAAGCGAAAAATTTAAAGCTCGTTTTCTTGAGTTCGCGAACGGAATTCAGCACGACAAATTCAACAGAAGATTGTTGTAGCGCGCTCAAGGCTTTCACGCAGTCCGCAATGAATTGGTCCAGTTGCTCCGCAGAATTGGCGTGCATCATCGCATATACGTTATACGGGAATCCGTCAAAAGACGGACGCTCATAGCAATGAGAAATATGCAGATTCGAAGCAAGAAGCGAGCCCGCTTGCGCAATCAAATCACAAGACTTTACAGGATCCTTCGTAGCTTCGCCACTCAGGATGACGTTACTACCCCTTCCTACTTCCGACTTCCTACTGTCTACTATTCTAAAGCAAACCATCGCATTAAACGCGTAGCCAGCATTCTGATGACGAAGGATCGCCCCAAAGCGGCGCATGCGTTTTATAGCAAGGTCTTCGCGAAGCTCATCGCAAGAAACACCCCAATCCTTAAACGGAGTAAGCGAATGTGGAATATCTTCGCAAGCAGTACGGATACGGGACTTGTCAGATTCGGAGAGCACAACAGCAGTCTTTCGGAATTCACTGGATTCTTCCAACCTTCGGTTGTCAGAATGACGTTCCGTCTCACCCTTGTCTCCATCCCTGCCTACTGCTAACTGCCTACTGCCTACTGGTGCGCCAGCCCCCTTCCCCATCACCGTATTGATTTTGTACTTCTTGGTTGCAGTAAGAACATGCACATCGTGCAAATCCGTCTTCGCGCAAACGCGGTCTACAACAGCCTGGATTGCAGATTCGTTTTCGGCAATGACCGTAAACCACACGTTGTATTCGTGACTGCGGATATAATTGTGCGTAATCGCAGGCACTCCATTCACAGCAACTGCAAACTTTTCCATCGAAGTCTGCTCATGCGGTTCTGCAAAAAAATCAAGCGACGATGCCGGAACCTTCCCCGCGCAAAGCCTCGAAATAAAGCCCAGTTTCTTGGAATCGTATACGCCACCGATACGGCGAATCACGCCGGACGTGCGCATTTTTTCAACTTCATCAAAAACTTCTTGTTCTGAAACAACAAGATTCGCGGCGCACTCACCATCACAATTCAGCATTTCCGCAAGCGCCTTATACGGGCGCTCCACCAGCGGGAACGCATCCTGAATCAAATCGAGAATTTGCTGTTCAAGTTCCGACATAAACCACAATCAACGCACTGGATCCTTCGACTCCGTTACACTGAGCTCAGGATGACACGCACTATATCCTAACCACCAACCACTAATCACTAAAAAATTTCTTCATCCGTCAAATAGCAAGCCGGATCTTCGGCCCAGAAGTCACCCGTCACCGCCTCAGCACGCGTGCGGAAGTTGCCATTGCACAAATTCAAGAAGGCGCACTTCGGACAACGTCCCTTCAAAAGCGGCTTGCGGTCCTTGAGCCCCGCCATAATCGGGTTCGACAAGTCCGTCCAAATGTCGCCAAAGCTACGTTCGCGAACATTTCCAAGCGTAATGTATTGCGTAAACTGGTCCGGATGCACATTGCCAACGCTATCGATATTGCCAAACGCCATACCGCTGCGGTTTCCGCCATTTCGTTGGATCAAATCCAGAACAATCTTCGCGCGTTCCGGATCTTCGCGCTTCATACGCTGGTACAGATAAACGGCATCCGCATGGTTATCGACCGTCAAGATTTCCTTGTTCACGCCGCGCTTTTTAAAATCCAAAGTGCGATCGATAATCAAATCCATTGCCTTGCGGCTTTCTTCATGATTCAAATCATTAGCCACCATCGCAGAGCCGCGACCGCTATACACCAAGTGATAGAAGCACACGCGATCAATGTTTTCGGCTTCAAGCAAATCAAAAATCGCATTCAAGTCCTGCACGTTGTAACGCGTAATCGTAAAACGCAATCCGACCTTCTGGCCCGTCGCCACACAGTTGCGAATGCCGCGCAATGCGAGCTGGTATGCACCCGGCTTACCACGGAACTTGTCATGAGTTTCTTCGCAACCGTCAAGGCTGATGCCCACATAGCCCACGCCCATCGCCTTAAGTTTCTGAGCCACATCCGGCGTGATGCAGGTGCCGTTCGTCGAAATCGTCGGACGGATGCCCTTGCTTGCCGCATAGTTTGCCAGTTCAAAAAAGTCCGGGCGTAAAAGCGGTTCGCCACCGCTGAACAAAATCACCGGGACATGGAAATCTGCGAGCTGATCAATAAGCTTGATTCCCTCTTCGTGTGAAAGTTCGTTCTGGTACTTGATTGCCTCTGAACGGGCATAGCAATGCACGCACTTCAGATTGCAAGTCTTGGTGCAGTTCCACACCACCACCGGACCACGGCCCGGCCCCACTCCGTTCTTGGATTCGTGGGCACGCGGTTCATAACGAAGAGAATCCCCAAAATTCGGGGTATCCATCAAAAGCTTAGTAATACTGATCATGATGCGCCAAATTTAGAAATTTTCTATTCCGCATTCTGCTGCAAAATCTTAATCTGCTCGTCCGCCCAATCTTCAAAAGTATCGTCTGCGATATGCGCTTTCACGGACTTCATCAAGTGGATGTAGAAATGCAAATTGTGAATCGCCGCAAGTGTCCAGCCGAGCGGTTCCTTTTCCTTGAACAGATGACGGAGGTAAGCGCGACTATAGTTACGGCAACAATAGCAATCGCAGTTTGGGTCAAGCGGCAAATCATGCTGGTGCGCAAACTTTGCACCTTTGTAGCGGAACACGCCACGGCTCGTATAAACTAATCCATCCTGTGCGTTTTTCGCAGGCAAAATGCAGTCGCACATATCCACGCCGCGCTTCACAAGTTCAATCAAGTTCCACGGCGTTCCCACGCCCATCACATAGCGGGCGCGGTCTTCGGGCAACAAGTTTGTACAAAAGTCCGCGATTTCATACATCGTTTCGACAGGCTCACCTACCGAAAGCCCGCCCATCGCATAACCGTCCGGCGCAATTTCCTTGAGCGCTTCGATAGACTTCTGGCGCAGTTCCTTGTGCATGCCGCCCTGGACAATCCCAAAGAAATACTGCGGATAGCCGTGAATCGGCAGGTTCGCCTCCAGCCATTCCTTCGCTTCACGTGTCCACTTGAGTGTGAGTGCAAGCGACTTTTCGGCTTCTTCGACGGTACTCGGGTACGGAGTGCATTCGTCGAACGCCATGATGATATCCGCACCGATTTCGCGCTGCGCATTCATCACGCTCGCGGGTGTAAACAAATGACGGGAGCCGTCCAGCAAACTCTTGAACTGGACGCCCTCTTCGGTAATCTTTCGGAACTGTTTTAAGCTCCACACCTGGAATCCGCCGCTATCCGTAAGCATCGGCTTGTTCCAGCTCATGAACTTCTGCACGCCGCCCGCTTCTGCAATGAGCTTTGTGCCCGGCCGCAAATAGAGGTGGTACGTATTTGCCAAGATAATTTCAGCATCAAGTTCACGGATGTCGCGGCTCGTAAGCCCCTTGACCGTCGCCGCAGTCCCTACCGGCATAAACACGGGCGTTGTCACGTCTCCGTGCGCCGTATGGATAACACCAAGGCGAGCCTTGGATTTTTCAGATTTCTTTAAAAGTTCAAAAGGATTTTCGTTAAGCTTCACGACTTTTCGTACTTCGACTTTTTCGCGGGGTCAAATGGCGCATTGCGCTTTTCCCCGTATGCGTGGGCAAAACCTTCTGGCTTGCAGAAAGCGTTTGCTCAATTTTGTTTTCGCCAAGAGGACGGAACTGTCCCGTTAAGAGATTGTGGTCGATAGCCATAGGAGCTCCTAATGTTTTTGATGGTGATAAAAACAATATATAAAAAAAATTTAAAATTTCAAGAAAGCGCCTCCCCCAATCAAGGTTAAACGCGTTCACAGCCCTTTTTGCACAAGTGCTGTTGTCAACGCAAATACGATTTAATATAATTGGAGGCGGTTACACAAAATTAAAGGATTAACGATGAGAAACTCGCTTAAACTCGATGGTCAAGTCAAGACTTACCTCCACGAAGATGAACTCCCGAAGGCATGGTACAACGTCCGTGCCGACATGAAGAAGAAGCCCGCTCCGCTGCTGAACCCCGGTACCGGCAAGCCGGTAACCTTCGAAGACCTGCAGCCCGTGTTCTGCGACGAACTCATCAAGCAGGAACTCGACAACGACACGCCGTACATTCCTATTCCTGAAGACATTCTCACGTTCTACAAGATGTACCGTCCGTCTCCGCTCGTTCGCGCTTACTTCCTCGAACAGGCTCTCGGCACTCCGGCTCACATCTACTATAAGTTTGAAGGCAACAACACGTCCGGCTCTCACAAGCTCAACTCTGCTATCGCTCAGGCATACTACGCCAAGAAGCAGGGCCTCAAGGGCGTGACGACCGAAACTGGTGCAGGCCAGTGGGGCACCGCTCTTTCCATGGCTTCTGCATTCTTCGGCATTGACTGCCAAGTTTACATGGTGAAGGTTTCTTACGAACAGAAGCCGTTCCGCCGCGAAGTCATGCGCACCTACGGTGCCAAGGTGACTCCGTCCCCGTCCATGACGACCGACATCGGTAAGAAGATCAACGAAGAATTCCCGGGCACAACGGGAAGCCTTGGCTGCGCAATTTCTGAAGCTGTGGAAGCCGCTGTGAAGCAGCCGGGTTACCGCTACGTTCTCGGTTCCGTGCTGAACCAGGTGCTCCTCCACCAGTCCGTGATCGGTCTCGAAACCAAGGCCGCTCTCGACAAGCTCGGCGTGAAGGCCGACCTCATCATCGGTTGCGCTGGCGGTGGTTCTAACCTCGGTGGTCTCGTGAGCCCGTTCATCGGTGAAAAGCTCCGTGGCGAAGCCGACTACGATATTCTCGCTGTGGAACCGGCAAGCTGCCCGAGCTTCACTCGCGGTAAGTACGCCTACGACTTCTGCGATACCGGTAAGGTTTGCCCGCTCGCCAAGATGTACACGCTGGGCTCCAGCTTCATTCCGTCTGCCAACCACGCCGGTGGCCTCCGCTACCACGGCATGAGCAGCATCCTCTCTGAACTCTACGATCAGGGCCTGATGCGTGCAACGTCTGTGGAACAGACCAAGGTGTTCGAAGCCGCCAAGCTCTTCGCCCAGACCGAAGGCATCCTCCCGGCTCCGGAATCCAGCCACGCTATCCGCGCTACCATCGACGAAGCCCTCAAGTGCAAGGAATCTGGCCAGGCCAAGAACATCGTGTTCGGCCTCACCGGTACGGGTTACTTCGACATGGTTGCCTACCAGAAGTTCAACGACGGCGAAATGAGCGACTACATCCCGACGGATGAAGACATCGCCAAGAGCCTTTCGAAGCTTCCGCAGGTGTAACGCCTTCGGCGCAGTTATTAGTTACTAGTCATTAGTTACTAGATATTGCAAAATTGCCCAGCATTCGCTGGGCATTTTTATTTATCAATTCAACGATTCAGATCAAACATCAACTCAAGCAAAACATTTCCGCCATCATCAACACGCACTTGGCCATTCGGCGATAAACTTTTGAGTTGTTCATTCAGGATTTTCGCATTATCAGATCCAAGATTCTTGCCAAAATTAAAGGTAAACATCACATAAGATGCTTTTTGGATTACCTCATTAGTGACTTCTTTTTTCTTGGCATCTAAATAAAAGACCTTACAAGGATTTCCCACATCAACTTGATTATCACGCTTAAACACGGCATTCCATGATTCACTGTACCTTTGTACAAAATCATTCAAATTTGCAAAACGTTTTTGATACTTGACTCGTGCCGGATTCTTTTCTATGGACTTTTCCAAAAGACCATACTGGCAATTTTTCGATTCATCACCATAAACAACTTTTTCAAAGCGGTCTACAAAATCCGAGCTCTGTTGAACTTGCTCACGCAAGTCGCGCAACGCATTCACGACAGTATAAACTTGATCAAGAACTTCATCCATAGAAATCGGAGCATATGGATTCAAAACACTTTCAACTTTCCATTTTCTTTCGTTAAAATCATAAGCAAGGTGGTCTGCATTTTTCTTATTTGTTATCGATGCAACAACCCGATTTTTCTTAAACACCTTCATAGATTTATACTCTAGATTCAACGATGTTTTCACGTTGGTTGGCTTTGGCTTTAAAACCACATGATAACGGAGCTTGCCGAAATTTTTTGGAGAGCCATTGCCCAATTTAGCTGTTGCAGTTCCTAAATCCAACGATGATACTTTATCCGTATATAGATTCATATCAATTTTGTCTAAAATCAATTCATCCATCACAAGTTCATGATTTTTTTTCGACAAGAACAATATGAATTTAAGATAAATATCAGTATTGACATCAAGTTCTTTTGCTTTAAACAAACCAAAATCTACTTCCTTGGAATATTTAAGTTTAGGAACCGACAGTTTCATTACAATTACATTTTTACCATCATTGAATTGATGTTCGGCATTAACAAGAGAAGATTTTCCAGTCAGATAAACAAAATCTTTATCCGTATAATCGTCACTTTTTTCATCAGCA
>CAMJNF010000047.1 GCA_946407235.1 uncultured Fibrobacter sp.
TACCAGTTGCAGTGCTTTGAACTTTCGAAGCAGGCGTTGCTTGCAAATGACGATAATCCGTCGGACATGGGAACATTCACGTTCAGCGTTTCGGACGAAGCCTATAAAGAAATTGCCTTGGAAATTCAGAACTTGAAAGCCAAGGTGCGTAAAATCATTACGCAAGACAAGAAAGAAGCGACTGGCGTGCACCAGTTGAATATTCACTTGTTTACAAATTTGAAAAAATAAATCGAGGAGGAATAATCATGATTACTGATAAAATTTCAAAGTTGGGTGTTGCGCTTGCAATGCTTGGTCTCGGAATCCTTGCCGCTTGCAGTGATAACAATGTGGCATCGTCGTACAGCGAAACGCATACGGGAAAGCCTGTGATTTATCCGGGAATGCCTATTGCAGAATTGGACACGACTTATATCCGCAAGGTTGTTGACGAAGGTAATGGCGGTTGCGGTACGCTGGCCAAGAGTGCTGGTTATGCAGAACCGAATATTGTCGCTGATGCTGATAGCATTGTTGAAAAAAAGCCTGTTGGTTATGCCCGTATTACTTGTAAAGCCTACGATGATATTTATTTGTATATGAATGCCCGTGTTCAGGTTGTTGATAGTGCGGGTAATCCTGTACAGGGAGCTACTGTTTATGAAGGGGCTTGTTCGTACAATAATAAAGCTTGTCAGTATACTACGGATAAGGATGGCTATATCTACATGGATAGCGTGAACTTCCTGACTTATTTGGAAACGGAATCCAAAAAAGTTGAGAATAGATATTATCCTAGTTATAAAACACTTCAGTTGCGTGTGCTTTCGGCGGATTCTAGCTTGGGTACCAATATCTATTCTAGTTTTTCGAAGGCAACGGTTGTGGAAGTTAATGGGGAGGCTGTTGCCGAATTAGAAAAAATTGTCCTAGAACCTGTGTATACGGCTAAGGTGTATTTGGATTCTCTTCACAGGTTGTCGGGAAACTTTGGTATTTGCTTGGAAATGAAATATGGAACTTCTTCGCTTTATGATGGCGAAAAACGTCCTCGTACTTTTTCTCCTTGTCAAATAGTTACTGATGAAGATAATGAAAAAGGTTATGTGATTATTTATGGTATGCCTGAGGGAACTTATGAGATTTCTTTAGGTGAACCAGGGAATAAGAAGGGTGGCGGTGTGTTCTCTCCGCTGGTTGTGAAAAAATAAAACGAGGAGGAATAATTATGATTACTAATAAAATAACGAAGTTAGGCGTTGCGCTTGCAATGATTGGTTTTGGATTGCTTGCCGCTTGCAGTGAAAATGATGTGGCTTCGTCGTTTAGCGAAACGCAAACAGGCAAGCCTGTTGTGCAACTGGGGCGTCTTGCCGAATTGGATACGTCCATCGTTTACCAACGTATTGATATTGTGGATCCGTGTTCTGCAGAGACTGTGGTTTTAGACGTTGATGAGCCTAATGCGTTGGCCAAGGCGTCTCCCATAATTGATAGCGATGATAATTTTGTCCCGGCTTGTGGTAAAAAAGAAACTGTTCGCTTGTATATAAATACGAGAGTGCAAGTGGTTGATTCGCAGGGAAAACCGCTAGCAGGTGCTAAGGTTTACGAAGGTTCTTCCGCTTGTGATGATGGCGCATGTCAATACACTACAGACAAGGATGGTTATATCTATATAGATAGCGTTGCTTATCTTTGGTATTTGCAAGGAAGTGTGCGGCGGTTCAGTTCTCTCCAGTTGCGAGTACTTTCAGCGGATTCAAACCTTGGTGCCAATGTTTATTCTAGTTTTGCGAACGCCTCCGCCATGACGATTGATGGTGTGCCGTTTGCTGAATTGGAAAAGATTGTTTTGGAACCCGTATATTCCGGTAAATTGAGTTTGAATCCTCCTTTCAAGATTTTGAAATTCTATGAATATATGAGTGAAAAAATGAAATGGGGTGAACGCCTGGAAAAGGATATTGAAGAAAAGGCTGAATTGATGGTTTGTGTGTATTCGGAAGGTTTTATGGATGGAGAGCGTTCCGATGTTCCGAATAATTTTGCGCCTTGTCAAAAGGTGACCGAAGAAGACTATGAAAATGGGTACATGGTCATTTATGGCTTGCCAGAAGGAAAATATTATTTCGGCATATCTGAACCCGGTGCATCTGAAGGCTTTGGTGTGTATGAAGGCTTTGAAGTGGTAAAACCTTAGATTAAAAAAATAGAGGAGGAAAAAGTTTCAGCGGCTGGTGACGGTCGCTGAAATTTTCATTTTTTGTAATTCTTGCCGGAAAAGGGGGCTCGCTCGGTGGCGGGCGTGACAAATTGCGAAAAAAAATTGTTTTAAATGAAATGCGATTGGTTACAAATCGCTTTTTTGCACTTCATTCTATCTTGCGATATGGGGTCAATTTTTCTAAATTGCCCCGCGGAAATTTCAAAACAGGACATTGAGAATGAACTACAATCCTCTCGCTGAATCTCTGAATGCAGAACTCTCCGCAAACGGTTGCTGCGTTCTTGACATGCTCTCTGAACAGGGCAAGGCCATTTTCTTCCCGCGCAAGGGTATTCTTGGCCAGGGTGCCGAAGCCAAGGGCTCCGACATCAACGCGACGATCGGCACCGCCCTCGAAGATGATGGCTCTCCGCTCGTTCTGGATTGCGTTCTCAAGTCCCTGAACCTCCCGAAGCAGTCTTTCCTCTATGCTCCGAGCTTCGGCAACCCGGACCTTCGCAAGGAATGGAAGGCTCAGGTCATTAAGAAAAACCCGACGCTTGCTTCCAAGAACTTCAGCAACCCGGTCGTGACCTGCGCTTTGACGCACGCTATCAGCTGCGCCGGTTACATGTTCCTCGACGCTGGCGACGAAGTGATTATCCCGGACCTCTACTGGGACAACTACGAACTCGTGTTCGAAAACGCCCGTGGCGCAAAGATCAAGACGTTCAACACCTTCAAGAACGGTGGCTTTGATACGGAAGCCTTGAAGGCCGCCCTCGCCGAAAGCAAGAGCAACAAGAAAGTCGTTCTCCTCAACTTCCCGAACAACCCGACTGGCTACACCGCAACAGAAGTGGAAGCTGTCGAAATTGCAAAGATTCTTACGGAATGCGCTGCTGCCGGCAACAAGGTCGTGGCTCTCCTCGACGATGCTTACTTTGGACTCGTCTATGAAGATGGCGTGACGAAGGAATCCCTCTTTGTGAAGCTCGTGGATGCACACGAAAACCTCCTTGCAGTGAAGCTCGATGGCCCGACCAAGGAAGACTACGTTTGGGGCTTCCGCGTTGGCTTTATGAGCTTTGGTTTCAAGGGTGCTACCGAAGCCCAGCTCAAGGCTCTCGAAGACAAGGCTGCCGGTACGGTTCGTGGAAACATCTCTAACGGTCCGTCCATTAGCCAGAAAATTTTGCTCGCCGCTTACCAGAGTGCCGAATACGCTCAGCAGAAGGCCGAAAAGTACGCCACCTTGAAGAAGCGTTACGACATCATCAAGGAAGTCTTGGCCGCACATCCGGAATACAAGGAAGCCTTTGACCCGATGCCGTGCAACAGCGGTTACTTTATGTGCATCAAGCCGAAGGGCGTTGACGCCGAAGAACTCCGCCAGAAGCTCATCAAGGATTACAGCACGGGCACGATTATGCTCTCGGGCCTTATCCGCATTGCTTTCAGCGCCGTTCCGACTGAAAAGCTCGGCAAGCTTTTTGAAAATATCTATAATTGTGTTAAAGAGATGAGAGACTAGAGAAAAAATAGTCGCAACTTCGTTGCCTGTATAAACAGCGCGAAGCGCCATTTTAAATCTCTCGTCTTTCGTCTGAAGGGCAACGCCCGTTCTTTCGTCTAATCACCCCTTGGAGATTCCATGTCCAATAACGCGACCTTAAAATACAACGGAAAAAGCTACGAACTCCCCGTCGTTGATGGCACTGAAGGCGAGCACGGTCTCGATATCAGCGCGCTTCGCAAGAGTTCTGGCCTTGTCACGCTGGATTACGGTTACTTGAACACCGGTAGCACCAAAAGCTCAATCACGTTCGTCGATGGCGAACATGGTGTGCTGCGTTACCGAGGATACTCCATTGAAGACTTGGCAGAAAAGGCGACTTTCCCGGAAACCGCTTGGCTCCTGATTTACGGTGAACTCCCGAATCAGGAACAGTTGAGTCATTTCCGCACGCTTTTGACGGAAAACGCCCTGTTGCACGAGAACTTGTTGCACTTCTTCCGTGAAATGCCGCCGGGAGCACACCCGATGGGTATTCTCTCGTCCGTGGTGAACGCCGTGGGGCTTTTCACGCCGCGTTTCTACGACGACGAAAACATCGCAAGTGCATTTGAACTCACGACCGCAGGTCTCATTTCCAAGATCCGTACGATTGCCGCTTTTGCTTACAAGGCAAGTATCGGTGAACCGTTTGTGTACCCGGAAGCGGAACGCAGCTACTGCAGCAACTTCTTGAACATGATGTTCAGCAGTAAGGCTCGCCCGTACCACCCGGATCCGATCATGGAAAAGGCGCTCAACACGCTTTTGATTGTCCATGCGGACCACGAACAGAACTGCTCCACTTCGACCGTTCGCATGGTGGGTAGCTCTCAGGCTAACCTTTACGCAAGCATCTGCGCCGGCATTTGCGCCTTGTGGGGCCCGCTCCACGGTGGTGCAAACCAGGCCGTGCTCGAAACGCTTCTCCGCATCCAGCAGAGCGGCATGACGATTGAACAGGTGATGGCTAAGGCTAAGGACAAGAATGATCCGTTCCGTCTTTCTGGCTTTGGTCACCGCGTTTATAAGAGCTATGACCCGCGCGCCAAGGTGCTTAAGAAGCTCATGTACCAGGTTTTTGAACGTGAACACGTTCACGACCCGCTTTTGGATGTGGCTATCAAGCTCGAAGAAGCCGCCCTCAAGGACGATTACTTCGTCGAACGTAAGCTGTACCCGAATGTGGACTTCTACTCCGGCATTCTCTACCGCGCTATGGGCATCCCGACGAACATGCTTACCGTGATGTTCGCTATCGGACGCTTGCCGGGTTGGATTGCCCACTGGAAGGAAATGCACGACGATCCGCAGAGCAAGATTAACCGTCCGCGTCAGATTTACACTGGCAAGACGGAACGCCCGTGGATTGATCGCGATAAACGATAAGCGATAATTTGAAAAAAGGCTCTCGGGATTGACCGGGAGCCGTTTTGGTATAGAGTTTGTTTGTCTTTAAATCACTTTCGGACGGCCGGAGCGCATTGACAATAGGGAATCGACCATTTCATTCCAATGTTCCAGCACAACCTTGCCAATGGCGGGGTCGTACATCACGCCCAGATTCTTCTCGATTTCATTGCGGCAGTAATCTAGCGACATAGCGTCACGATAAACGCGTTTGCTGGTCATGGCGTCAATCGAGTCCGCGATGGCAATCACGCGGGCGCCTATGGGGATGTCTTCGCCTTTAAGACCTTCCGGATAGCCGCGGCCATCGTAGCGTTCATGGTGGTGCAACACAATCTGTACCATTTCGTGCGTGTAGTTGGACTGCATTAGAATTCTAGCACCGATGACCGGATGCTGTTTAATGATTTCGAATTCTTCGTCTGTGAGTTTTCCCGGCTTTCCAAGGACGCTGTCGACAATGCCCATTTTGCCAATGTCGTGCAATAGCGCCGCATGCGTAATGAGTGTTATGGAACTTTCCGAAAGGCCTAGAGTGCGTGCAATCAGTTCCGAGTAAGCCATCACACGTTCGGAATGGTTCGCGGTATAGGTATCCTTTGCTTCTACGACAGAAATCAGGCAAGCGATCAAATCCTTGAGGTTCTGGTTTTCGCTGTTTGCTTCGGGTTTGTGGTAACGCACCTTGTCGCGGTACATGTTCAAGTCGGCTTCCATTTTCCAGTCACTAATGGACTTGCGGACTCCGTTGTCGTTGTACAGGCGGCTTGTGCCTACAGCTATTGACAAATGGTACAGCGCTGTCTTGTTGTAATCCTGGATCTCTTTTTGCAAAGAGGAGAACATTTGGAAATGTGAATCCAGTGGGGCGTGTGTAATAACGGAAAATTCATCGCCACCGATTCTAAAGCAGTTTCCGCTTGCGCCGTATGCTTTTTTGATGGCGTTAGCTGCGGCAATGATTAGCGTGTCGCCTGCTTGATGGCCGAAGGTGTCGTTGGCGTATTTGAGTCCGTTTACATCCATCAAGAACATGGTCCATGTGCTTGTTTTGGAATCGTCTTGATTGATGGTTTCTAGAAGCGCATCGAAGGAGAGCCTGTTTTCGAGTCCCGTCAAGCTGTCGGTCGTTGCAACGTCTTGCAGGTGCTCGTTCATTACACGTAATCGGCTGTTAATTTGTTCTAGCTCGAACGAGGTCTCGCGAATGAATGTTGCCATGCGGGCTGCAAGCGGCAAACGGGTAGAAGTTCCTTTGGTATCAAATATGTTGTTGATGTGTTCGCGTTTTACGACGGGACCTTCGCGCATCGATGCGATGACAAGCGTGATGTTGTGTTGGTTCAAATGTCCTTTTTCGCGCAAGAATTCACCATGCGAGAAAAATCCTGTGCTTGATGCAATCCCCTTGAACGGTGTGATTTCGTAGGTCGGTTCGTGTTTGGACCAGAACGCTTTTCGTGCGGCGCAAGAGAAAATGTGTAATACGTCGGGAGCGAATTGTTCGGCGCTTTCGCTTTCGGTCTTGATTTTTTCGACAATCAACTGCGGCTCGCCATACGACAGTCGAACAATTGAACCTTCGTCTATGTCCGAAGACATGGTAAGCGAGCCGTCTGGATTGCTTGCACCAGCGGCGCGCACGATAGAAATTCCGTTATGTTCATAGAGCATCGGGAATTCAAGTGCGTTGTAGAAGAAGTTGTTGTCGTTTTTGATGTTCAGGTATTTGTTGTATACTTCGTAGGCGGGGAGGCTACCCAATTCGTAAAGCACGTTGCCTTTGGAACGTGTGACGTGGAAGTTGCGACCGATGGGTTTCCAACCGCTAATCTTGCGGGATTCTACATGGAAATCTCTACCGCCATAGAATACGACCAAAAGGCCGGTCTTGGTGTAGTCGCCTACCGATGAAAATACGCAGGACTCAGGGCTCGTGATGTCGGGGGAGCAGACGATGCCGCCAAAAATCTGAATGTCAGGTGCTAGGGCGTCGAGTCCTTCACAAAGATGCGTTGTCGAAAACGGAGCAATGCAGTGGTAGATTTCGACGGCCTTTACCCAAGGTTTTTGGTTGGCCTCTTTCACGATTTCGCTTGCGATTTCGTTGATGTTTTTTTGGGAGAAGTCATACTGATAAATTTGGAATTTTGTGGTCGGCTTTTCGAATATGATGGCGGACACTGAAATTTTGGTCGCTTTTTCGCAGTCGGCGATGTTTCCGCTAGTGGAATTGCCGAACCATGGTGTATTGGGGAAAATGCGTTCCAGGGAATTCCAAACAGGTTGCAGTTTTTCTGGATCCAGTTCTTCGGAGTGGATTTGGAAGCATACGCTTGGCGAATCATTCTCCTTGCACCAGTTGCTAAACTGGACTAAATCTTTTTCGAATGTTGCCTCGTCGTTAAATGCGAAAATCCTAGTTTTCATTTTAACTTCCCCTTCTTGTTACACCAAAGTGTAATTCGTATATAATAATATATCATTTCTAAGTCGAATGTGGCGGGGAAAATGCTGAAATTTGGGGAATTATAAGCAAAAAACGCAATTTACCCGTCTTCTCGACTTTGTTGGCGTAATTCTTTTGCGTTTGAAAAAGTGTTGTTTTCCCGTGAAGAAAGGTAGTCGCTCTTGAGCGCGAGGCCGTTGCGTTTTGCATTGAATGCCTCGAACTTCTGTTCGAAGTAATGTTGGCAGGGAGGAGTGGGGAAAATGTTAGAAATAATTTATGTAAAAAAAACGAATAAATTTATTTTTGTGGGAAAATTATTATAAACTAAGTGTAGCGTATTTTACACGTAAACAACAAAAGGAGTGTGCATGAAAAAGAACGTTGCTATGGTGGTAGCTTTGGGGTGCGTTGGCGCCTTTGCCGCTACGAATTACGACATGCTTGGTCGTAACGGAAGCAAAATGAATTCCCCGATGGTCTATAAGAACGTGGACTATTCGAAGGTCAAGAAGAATAAGCAGATGGTGGGATCGTCGATTGACAATCGAGCTCTGATGAAATTGGCTTCTGGTATTAAGAATAACCATGTTGCTATAGAGGGCGTGTATAACAATGCCAAATCTCAGCCCTACTCTCTTAAGATATACAATTCTGGAAATAATAACGATCAGGTGTATCCAAATATGGGTCACGATGGGTATTTTTACTGGGCTAACGATGTTTTCAAAACAATTAATATTGAAAACGTTTCTTCGACCGATCTGCGCAATAAGTATGGTCAAAAATTTATAAGGGAAGATGACTCGAAGATGTCGTATGCGAGCGCGGCCGGTTTTACTCTTACAAGTCTTTCTTATACTTTCCCAAGTTATGTACAGCAGCAGTCCCCATACGGTGGAAATGATCAGATTGCTTATGCCCCCTTTGATGGTGTAAAAACGCTTATGTCGCAACGATATAGCATATCGTGGTTTGATAATGACAGTCCGTCTTCAACCAATAAATGGGGCGATGTCGGTGTCTATATGATGTTGGGCGCTCGTCCGGCTAAGTTAAATTCCGATAAGAAAATTTCTTATGTCCGATATAATAGTACAAACTCGTTTAATGCTCTTCCGGACGAAGAAGTGAAATCCTCAAGGATGTTTAGCATTTTGAAGGAAACTTCGAAAAAATCCGTTGTTTTTGTCAATACGGAATATCTATCGAATCCGGCCGGTGAAAAACCCCAGGTGTACATTGGTGTGCATAACGACAATATGGCTTCGATGACGTATACGGAGTCTGCAAAAAAATTGGACAATTATGTCTATAATAACCGTACTGTTGAAATTGTTGCTGCTGGTAATAGTGGTGAGAATGACGGCTATATGGGGCTTAAAGCGGGTGCGACCAACGCGATTACTGTGGGTGCAGTCAATGCGATGACCTCTACAGTTAGTTCTTATACATCTTGGCTTTCGCCTCGTTACTGCCCAAATGGAAATTGCGGTATGTCCAATCCGGGAATGGCAAAACCGGAAATATATGGGTATAGCGATTTGTATATGTATGGTGATAGAAAGAGGGTTTATGCAAGCCCACAAAACACTTATCAATATTTACCGTATGATGATGGCACCGAAATGTCTGCTGCATACACGGCTGGCATAGTTTCGGATTTGTTGGCGATGAATCCGTTCTACCGTTGGCATCCTGAAGTGGTCAAGGCACTTTTGATTGCGTCTTCTAATAGAACAATGTATTGGCCGAATGCAATATATAATCGCTCGGGAGCGACAATCCCCACCTATTACAACATTGCTTTTGATGAAAATCATCAAAATGCGGTCCATGAATCCCGTTACTGGATAGGCTCTATTGACAAGTTGATGTCACCCATGTCTAATTCTCAAAAGGAATTGAGATTTGCTGTTTCGACAGCTGATTTCCCAAGTAATAATTTTTCGGCTGCCATTTCTTGGTTGAGCAGCGGTAACGATGTTGCCAAGCTTGGCAAGGTTCCTCAGAATTTTGACTTGGAAGTTTATGCCAGCGATTCTCCGAATACGAGTAATTTGTCGTCCTCGCCGAGGTACGGGGTTTCTACAGCGAATTCTTATGAAAAGATTTCTTTGACAACAGATAAGCCTTATCTTATATTCCGCATCCGTCTTGTTTCTGATGAAGCCAATGGGGAAAATCATGGCCAGATGGTTCTCGGTTTTGACGTGACCTCGAACTTCTAAAAAAGAGAACGAGTCGGTTTATTCCGATTTCACCATGAACAAGGTTTCCCTCGCTGGTGTATGCTGGCGGGGGGATTTTTTTGTGATTGTTAAAATCAAAAAAATGTAAATCTTGAAAATTTTTGATTAGTTTTCGCAAATCTCATGCCATATTGCTAGATAAATTGTATTTTTCATGCGGTACCGAACGATACCTTTAAAAATGCACAATTGCAAAAAAGGTTAATACTATGCAAGTTGATTTGAATACTGTCGATTGGAAGACGCTCCCCTTCGGTTATTACGATACCGATTACAATGTCCGCTGCTACTACCGCAATGGCAAGTGGGGCAAGGTTGAACTTTCTTCTTCCAAGGACATCAGCATCCACATGGCCGCTACTTGCTTGCATTACGGCCAGGAAGGTTTTGAAGGCCTCAAGGCTTACACGGGCAAGGACGGCAAGGTCCGTATCTTCCGCGTCGACGAGAATGCGAAGCGCATGCAGAACACCGCGAACCGCGTGCTCATGGCCGTTCCGCCGGTCGAACTGTTCCGCGAGATGGTCCACACAGTGGTGAAGGCTAACGCCCGCTTTGTTCCGCCGTATGGTCACGGTGCAACGCTCTACATCCGTCCGCTCCTCATCGGTACGAGCCCGGAAGTCGGCGTGAAGCCCTCCGACGAATACCTGCTGTTGATGTTCGTGACTCCGGTGGGTCCGTACTTCAAGGACGGGTTCAAGCCGGTGGACATGATGATCAGCCGCAACTTCGACCGCGCCGCTCCGCAGGGTACGGGTACGGTGAAGGTCGGCGGTAACTACGCTGCCAGCTTGCTCTCCCTCGCAGAAGCCAAGAAGCTCGGTTACTCCAGCACCATCTACCTGGACGCCAAGGAAAAGAAGTACATCGACGAATGCGGTCCGGCAAACTTCTTCGGCATCAAGGGCAAGACCTACGTGACCCCGAAGTCCGAATCCATCTTGCCGTCTATTACGAACAAAAGCTTGCAGCAGTTGGCTGAATACCTCGGCTACACTGTGGAACGTCGCCAGGTTCCGTTCGAAGAACTTGCTGAATTCAGCGAAACGGCTGAATGCGGTACGGCTGCCGTGATTACCCCGATCAAGAAGATCGTGGATCCGGTTGCTGGCAAGGAATTCACTTACGGTGACGGCGTGAATCCGGGTCCGGTTTGCACGGAACTTTTCAACAAGTACACTGCAATCCAGTTCGGTGAAGCTGAAGATCCGTTCGGCTGGACTGAAGTGGTTGATCTTTAATTGATTGTGTCATCCTGAGCGGAGGCGCGATGCGCCGAAGTCGAAGGATCCAGTTAAGTGTCAAAAATCCCGTGGCGTGCGCTACGGGATTTTTTTTGGGGTGTTTTTGCCGAAAAGTGTTACTAAAACTGAAAAAAAAGAATGTTTGGTAACATAATTTTTGAATAAATTAAATGTTTTTGGGCGAAAATTTGGGGTGCTTGGAGGAGGCGTGTTACCAAAAGTGTCAAAAAGGTAAATTTGGTAGCATAAAATTACAGAATGTTGATAGAAATGATATGAATAAAGTAAAAGAAATGCTACCAAAATTGCAAAAAACTGTAATTTGGTAGCAAAAATCGCAAAAAAGCCGATTTAAATCGGCTTTTGACTAGGTTCTAATGACTATTGACCAATGGCTGTCGGCTATTTGAACGTGAGGAACTTGTAGAGCATTTTCGCAGAGGAAATTGGCGTTTGCAAGAAGGCGCGCTTTTTGCAGCCGTGCTTCGCGAAGTTCTGGAGAACCTTGTAGAGTTCTGTTTGGTCGGGCTTGTTGACGTTAAGCAAGAACCTGCGGAACTTATACTCAAAGTCGTGCATGCGTCCAAAGTAATCGTAGCAGCGTTTCTCGTAAGTTTTGAGGAATGATTTGCTCAAGTTGCCGCATTCGAGGCCCTCGTGAACGGTCTGGGCACAGAACCGTCCGGCGCGCATAGCGGCCGCGATGCCGCCTCCGGTAAGCGGGTTTGTATGATGCGCGGCATCGCCTACGAGGGCAAAGCGGTCGAGTGTGTAATCTTTCAAAACGCTCGAAACAGGAATGGCGCCGCCAACAACATGGTTGATTTTTGCTCCTGGGAAGAGCTTGTAAAGCCATTCCATCGTGGTGTCCAAAACGTTTTGGCTGTGCTTGCCTGCAATCAAGAATCCGGCGCCGAAGTTCGTGACGTTGGATTTGACTTTCGGGAAGCTCCAGATGTATCCGTCATTGATAAAGTCGTGACCCTGCCAGAACGTCAGGTAATCCGGCTTGGTCAGAAGTCCTTGAACCTGGATGTCAACGCCAGTGCATGTGAATCCAGGCTTCTGCAAACAATCAAGACCGAGTTGCCTTCCGATGCGGCTTTCGACTCCATCGGCTGCAATGACCATCTTGGCGCGGACTTCTTCGGTCGTGTCTCCTGCGCCGTCACCGAGTTTGACTCGGACAAGGCGTGCTCCGTTTTCCACATCTCCGACAAATTCTGCACGTGCGCGGGTGACGAGTTCTACGCCATCGTTTTCAGCGAGGTGGGCGAGCCAAGGGTCGAACTTTTCGCGGTTGAGCATGATGCCCGTGCCTTTTTGCGCGAGGTCTATGTTCACACCGTTCGGACCGTAAATATAAAGCCCGTTGATAATCGTTTCAATGCAGTCCTCGTTAATTGGACCGTATGTCTGCAAATCGGCAAGCTTGGTGCTCGCTTCGCCGCAACGCACGGGAATGCCGATCTTCTCACGCTTTTCGAGAAGGAGAACTTTGTGGCCTGCACGGGAGAGATTCCTGGCGGCTACACTTCCGCCCGGACCTGCGCCAATGACGACTGCATCGTATTCTTTGTTACAGAACATCGTTCAACTCCTGGAGCTTGAGGGCGCCTACGGGGCATGCTTTTACGCACAATCCGCAGCGGACACATTTTTCTTGATCAATTTGCAAGTCGAGCCCATACATGTCGAGTGACATTTGAGGGCACACTCCGACACACCCGGCACATTCCAGGCAAACACCTCTGTTGTGAACGAGAACTTTCATAAGCGAGAATATATAAAAATAGTTGTTAGTCGATAGTCGGTTGTGCAGAAAAAAGGTGATCCCGTCCCCATTCGCGGATCATGACTACTAAGCAGCAAAGCTGCAAGTAGTCAAAGAGAACGGAGTCCGGGATGACGGTGAGGGTGGGGCATGACATCGTTCGTCTGTAGCCACATCGTGGCGTTCTTTCGTCTCTCGTCTGTTTTTACTTCTGCATTATGTAGTAGGCGGAGAACCAGGCGTGCAAGCGTTCCCAACCATAGTCCGGATTTTTTATGAGGAACGAACCGACAGAGAAAACGGTAAGGTCCTCTAAATTGCGGCTCCCTACGGCGATTCCTGGAATTGTGCTGAATGCGAATTTCGTATCTGTGTCGTTTACAATGGAACCGTCTAAAGAAACGATGATGTGGTTGTTGTAAATGAATATCAGATAGTGGTGGCGATTCCCATCTAGAACGTCGTGGCAGTACGATTCTTTCCTTGTATAAAAATAATCTGAGAAATTTACAGTATCTTTTGATTCCCTTAGATAAATGTTTGCACAGATCATTTTCGTGTCCTTGCTGGTTTCTAAGGCGAAAACTCTGTCGTTGTCTAAGGACCTGAGAATGGTGTCTTGCGCAGTTTTTGACTGAGCTCCGTCAATCCAGAAACTTATTCCCATTCCGTTGCCCCCAAAGCTGAAAGCATCATGGTATTCGTTGCCTTTAATAACCTTGCCCTTCTCGGCTTCGGCAAAAGCTTTGGTTATGAATTTGCTACTAATGGCGGAATCGCTGGAAATGACTGTGAATTTGTCTGTGCCGGCCTTTACGCTGGGGAGAACGGTCAAGTATCGGGATGAATTCTTGTCGTTTTCAACTTTGTAGAGGGGGAGCGTGTCGCCCTTGCTGCTGAGGAGCGCCGGGTTCTTGGCTCTGGTGGAGAGCGTGACTGGAACGATTAGTGAATCGAGAGCTTGGGGGGCGTTGAGTTGTTTCGCGGCTTCCAAAGCGTCATCTGGGATGGTGATCGATATGATCGTCGATCCAACTTCGAGCTTTTCGCCAGGAACAAAGTCCCATTTGACGTTTCTCGTCGTGGTGTCATGGCTAGCTCCCTTGATGAGCATAATCTTTGTGAATTCCATCGGCGGAATATCACGGATGGTTACGATTCCTGTGTTGACATCGTTGTCGCCCACGGACGCGCAGTTGAGCGTTCCCGTGATGCAGAGCGTGTCGCCCTTGCCGAGATCGTATGTGTTTAGCCCAAGTTCAAGGCTTGCGTTCTTTTCAAGTTTAGCTTCGGGAATAGTGAGCGTCTGCAAGTCCGTATTGTTCTCTTCGATAGTGAGAGTCTGGTATGCGGATTGCGTATGTTCGGTATTGCTAATTTGCAAAGCGTATTCGCCAGCAGAAATGCTGTCGATGGTGTACTTGCCTTCTTCGTCTGTCGTTGTTGTCTTGATGGGGGCCATGCGAGCGGCAATGTGCGTTGCCGAGATGAGGTTCACCTTGGCGCTTGCGACTGGCTTTCCATTTTCGTCCTTGACAAGACTTGCAATTGTCGTTCCGGATTCCGTTTCCGTGAGGACGCCTGCGTGATTTTCTTCGGAGCAAGCGGTAAAGAGCGTTGTGGCGAGGGCGGCAATCCCTGCAAATTTTAAAGTCTTAAATTGCATCATGCTTTAACCTCCGGGTCGAGGTTAGAGAACAAGTGGAGGTTCATCTGGTAAACTCCGTTTGCCTTTTCGTTGTCCTCGCTGATGATTCGTCTTGCCTTGGACTTGAATTCCTGGAGTTCGGATTCGAGTTTCTTGTAGGCATTGTTTGAAATACTGAACGTGAGCGTGCTCATGACGGTCGGCATTTTAGGGCGCGTGATGAGGGCCTGCTTGGAAAGCTCAAAACATTGCAATTGGTATTGCTTGATGAGTTCTGCATTGTTGTACGGACCACTGGAAATGGATTCCTTGGTCGGCTTCCAGAAACCCGCTTCGTTCTTGCGGGCGAGGCCTAACTTTTCCAAAAGAGCAAGCGAGTCCTTAATCTTTCCGAGTGGAACTTTCGGGAAGATTCTCTTTTGTACCGGAGTCAAGTCGTCAGTAACGTCCATTGCATCAAGAATAGCAAACATTGCGCTATGGTACCAATGGTTGTAATATTCGTAGGTGTTCGAATCGAGGATATGCTGCGGATTCGGGTGTAAATGCAACAGTTCTTCCATGGCGGCGCTGCGGGCCGTTTCCGTTTTGGCCTGGTCGAGCTGGACCATGGTCTCGAAGTATTTTGCAGCCTTCTTGTTGAGGCCCAAGACTTCGATGAACTTGGCTGTCATGCGGGGGCTGACCTTTTTTCCTCTGAGAACATCGGCAAAGTAACTGCGAGTCTTCGGGAGTCCGAGCATATTGCAAATTCCGGTACGTGTGAACTCCGGGTCGGACTGGACTCTAGCCGCCTGGTATTCTTCCAAGTACTTGCGGAAGTGCGTAAATTGGTAAATGTCGATATAATTTTCCACGAGCTTAATATAATATTTATGAGAACTGTAATGAGAACATTTTTTGAGAATATGCTCAAAATGTGATATATATCCGGTTGACGGTTTCTTACTTTTTTGTTACGGTGGAGCCGGGCGTTGCGGGCTGGCGTCTGAAGCCCGCTCGAAGGGGTAGCAAAAGACGAGGCTTTTGCGAGGGGGAGGCTTCCCCCTAACCACCAACCACTATCTACTGCCTACTAACCACTGTCTACTAACCACTAACCACTGTTAACTTTTCTATCTTTTGGCGCGAAATTTATGAGGTAACTCCTATGGGTAATGAGGCAGAAAAGCCGAATATCATTACGTCCTCGCTTGACTTTTTGGTCAATTGGGGGCGATCAAACTCCTTGTGGCCGTTCCCTTACGGTACGGCTTGTTGTGCAATCGAATTCATGAGTACGGAAGTGGGTCGTTATGACCTTTCACGTATCGGTTCTGAATATGTGCGTTTTACGCCGCGTCAGTCCGATGTGCTGCTTGTTGCAGGTACGATTACTTATAAGCAGGCTCCGATTTTAAAGCGCATTTACGAACAGATGGCTGAACCTCGCTGGGTCATTGCCATGGGTGCATGCGCTAGCTCTGGCGGTTTTTATGACTGCTATTGCACGGTGCCCGGTATTGACCACATTATCCCGGTGGATGTCTATATCGGTGGTTGCCCTCCTCGTCCGGAAGCTTTTTTCGATGCCATGTTTGACTTGCAGAAGAAAGTCAAGGATGAATCTTTCATGAAGCAACGTGCCGAAAGCGTCAAGGAACAGCTTGAAATGATCAAGGTGAAGACTGCCGAAGCGAAGTGCGAAGCCAAGACCGCTATTCACGAAAAGGTCGTGGACTTTAAGGACTTCATGAAGGAAAAAGAACAGAACCTCGTGAAAAAAGCCCAATTCTGGAAGGAGTAGAAGAATGACTGTTGAAGAAATCTTCGCCGTCCTTGAAGAAAGGTATGGCGCAACTCGCGAAAAGCAGGACAAGTGGGGTGTGACCGCTGTTGTTTCAGCCTCCTATCTGCATAACGCAGTCCAGTTCCTCAAGGAAGAATCCGGCATCAAGTTCAATATGCTCGTGGATATTGCCGGTGTCGACTACTTGACCTATCCGAATCACGAAGGTCCGCGTTTTGCTGTTGCCTATGCATTCAAGAGTGTTACCAAGCCGGTGAACCGCATTCGTTTGAAGGTCCTGGTTTCCGAAGAAAACTTGAATGTCCCGACGATTACCGACCTTTATGCAAATGCAAACTGGTACGAACGTGAAGTTTATGACCAGTTCGGTATTGTGTTCAAGGGCCATCCGGACCTCCGCCGCCTGTTGAACCACGTTGAATTTGTTGGTCATCCGCTCCGCAAGGATTATCCTGCCCAGAAGCGTCAGTGGCTTTCTACGAACGATTACCTGCTTCCGCAGTTGGAACAGCGCCTTGAAGAACTTGGTTACAAGGTCGTGCAGCGCTCTAAGGAAGTGGAAACGAACGACAATGAATTTTTGGAAGGGAGTATCAAAGAATGATCGTACTTGATCCGAATGGCGAAAAGCTGAATTTGATGCCCTTGAACGTTGGGCCTAGCCACCCGGCGACTCACGGATGCTTGCGCTTCTTGGCTGCAATGGATGGCGAAACCATCGTTGCTTCTGTCGAAGAAATCGGTTACCTCCACCGCGGGTTCGAAAAAATGGTCGAACGCGGCACATGGCAACAAGTGATTCCTTACACCGACCGCCTCAACTACTGCTCTGCAATCATGAATAACATTGCATTCTGCCGTGCCGTTGAGAATATGTTCGGTGTCGAAATCCCGGAACGTTCTAAAGTTCTTCGCGTGATTGTGAACGAACTTTCCCGTATCAACGACCACTTTGTGTGCGTTGCTGCGGCATTCCAGGACTTGGGCGGTACGACTCCGTTCATGTACGCTTTTAACCCGCGTGAAGAAATCATGTGCATCTGGGAAAAGCTCACAGGTGCGCGCCTCACGAACAGCTTTGCTCGTATTGGCGGCCTTTCTCGCGATAGCTACGAAGGATTTGAACAAGATGTTCTCGCAGCCCTCAATTCTACCGAAAAGGCTTTGAAGGATTTGCACGCTTGCTTAGACCGCA
>CAMJNF010000048.1 GCA_946407235.1 uncultured Fibrobacter sp.
AGAGCGTCATGTCGCAGGCGTTGTGGTGCGTGGTGAACGGACGGGCGTTCGCGCCGCCGTAAATCGGCTGGAGCGTCGGAGTTTCGACTTCGATGAATCCCTTTTCGATGAGGTATTCGCGGATAGCCTGCATAATCTTGGAACGCTTGATGAAGACTTCCTTCACGTCGTCGTTCAAAGCCATGTCGATATAGCGCTGGCGGTAGCGGGTATCCACGTCGGCAAATTCGTTGAACACAACCTTGTTGCCGTTTTCGTCAATCTTTTCCTTAGCAACCGGGAGCGGGCGCACAGCCTTCGAAAGCATCGTGACCTTTTCGGCACGCACAGAGTATTCACCGCTCTGCGTTTCGAACATCGTACCGTTCACACCGATGAAGTCACCGAGGTCGGTCATCTTCACGATTTCGTAGTTTTCTTCGCCCACTTCGTCACGGGCAACCACAACCTGCAAGCGGCCATAGCGGTCCTTGAGGTGCATAAAGCACATTTTACCCTTGCGATTGAAACGCACAACGCGGCCGGCAAATGCAACCGGTTCCTTGGTCACCATCAAGGCTTCCTTGTTATCCTTCAAAACCTTGGAATCATGGGTCCTGTTAAACTTGTGCGGATAAGCATCCACACCCATTTCCTTGAACTTGTCGAGCTTAGCCAAGCGAGCCATCACCTGGTCATTCATATCTTGCATTGCCATATTATTTTACCTCGTGAATATATCACGTCTTAAATTTGAACGGGTAAAATTTAGAAAAATAGAAGGCTGCTATTTATGCTTTTTCATAAAATACCACGCAATCAAACCCGATATACTCAAAGTATGCGGGACACTAAGCCAAAGTTCATTCAATGGCACAGGACGCGTCGGAATTTTCGCCCCCAAATGCAGCGATAAAAGTAAGCCTATGGTAAAAACAATCGTAAAAGCAAGCCACTCGATAAAAACCGCAGTCGGCTTTTTTGACACATAAAGTAACAAAGAAGCGAAGGCAACTAAAAAAGACGATTCCAAACCCAGCCTTACCCCCCAAACAAAGCTAGTGATAATAAAAACTAGAAAACAAATTAACAAAGTTAAAAAATATTTCATATTGATTCTTTTTCATAACCAGTGATAATAAGTTTGAATAAACCGATCTAAAAGCGCTTAAACCATTTATTGAATACGGGATCACTGATGTAGAGACCTGTTTCGCGCAGTTCCACCAAATCACGATCAATCAAAACCTTCTTGATTCTTGAGACATTCGATTTTGTGCCAAGTCGATAAGAGTCCAATACATCCTGCGACAGGAACCCGTCATGAACCCCGGCTGCAATCGCACGAAACATGTTCATCTGGTAACTGGAAAGTCCCTCCGTCTGCTGCATAAAAAGTGCCGAATTTTGCGCAACAAGTTCATTCACAGCAACATCGATTATTTCGGGAGTGACATTGTGTTCTGTATGCAGCATTACCAACCATGCTAACTGTTGCACATAAGACGAATAATTCTCTACTTCACTGCAAATTTTTGATGCCATATCTTCACTAATATGTAGCCCCCTTTTTTTAAATTTTTCACAAATAAAAGGGACCCACTTTTCTGTAGAGATAACACCTAAATATATAGCATCTCCAAACTGGTAGAATGGCATGCTCTTGTTCTGAAAGATATTCGTAAGCAAGTGCTTTTTACTTCCAAAAAGGCAATAAGAAACATTCTGCTGCAACTGCCACGCGCCGCGAAGCCGTTTTTGAACAGAAACAGAATCAGGGAATTCGCCAATCTGCTGGAACTCGTCAATGCAAATGACAATGCGTTTTTTTTGTTTTTTTGCAATATTTTCAGCTAAATTCAAAATTTGATCGGGAGCGTATTCCTTGGGCGTGATTCCAAGCGACAACGAAAATTCAGAAGTCGGATCCGGCCCCACACTGATTTTGGGCGAAACTCTGCTCAAGAAATTCTTGGCATTCTGAAGTATAGAGTCAATCTTTGACGAAGTTTGCTGCAAAACGGCTGTCGCAAGCTTATTGTAAAAATCGTATTCGCTACGACAATCAAAAATATCCAGATAAACAACCAATGCCTTTTTGGGGTTTACCATGCGCCCCACATGGCGGACAAGAGAGGTCTTGCCTATACGGCGGTTAGAAATGAGCAAGGTATTTATCCCGTGCTCGAAATTTGCCTTAAGTCTCTTAGTCTCGTTTTCGCGGTCTGTAAAGTTATCCCCCTCGACCGCATAACCGTATATAAAAGCGTCGTTCATAAAAACCTCCGCCTATAAATATACATTATTTTAGCATTGGTGCACAACATTGTGTACTAAAAAGTACACAATGTTGTGGTCCACAAGGTTGTGAACCAACAAATATTCAACCTCACTTAGAGTTTTTGACGCAACGAACAGAGTACTCGCAGAGCTTATTGCTGCCATAGTTCAAGGCCGCAGTTTCATTTTTGTTATACAAAACATTCCGATTAAAGTCGAATAAATTTGCAAATTTACAGAGGAACTCCAAGATTCTCTCTAAGAAATAGAAACAGCAACAAAAATATAATGGGGATAATAATTATTCCCACACAACAGCCTAAGCCAACAATTTCATCATCATCTATTTTTTCCTTACTACTTCAACATATTCAACTTTCGAAGAACACTATCAATCTTTTTTTGGAAGGCTGGATCTTGGAATTTATCACTCATCTGTCCATAAGGACTTTTCGAATTTGGCTGTCGCAATACCTTTCTATCATTTCTTAAACTATCAGAAAATTTTTCAGTCTTTTTACGAGTTTCTTTTAGCTGATATTTATCAGAATCTGTCTTTGTCAAATAGAAAAAGGGTTCATATCCCAATAACTTCGACGTAACAACGTGAGCCATCCCCACAGAATCATCAAAACTTAATGAAGTCATTACGTTTCCATTCTTAATCGTAACAAAATTTATTTTTTCCATTTTTTCGTCTTTATAATAAATTCTAACAACTGACGACTTAAAAGAATTTTCAATTGGCTCACCGTTTAAAGATTTTGAATCAAATACCAAAGCCTCTAATTCTATCGGTTCATTTGAACTTGTAGGTTGAATTGCGCACACAGCTCCTTCGCATTCGATTTTTATTTCAGAATCTATGCAATCTTTATTAAGCAAAGCCAAACCCACAGGAATCAAGGCAACTAAAAGTACAAACAGAAAAGAAAGTATATTTTTCATCGCAAAGACTCGCTAAAAATCAATATTCAAACTCTATTTTAACGCTCATCTTCAATAGCAATCCGACAAATCGATATTATTTTGCACATCATCCCAAAATTTGGGACTTAAGCCATTTTTATCCGCTGATTTTGTAACAGGAATTTTAGAGTCGCCTGTTTCTGATGATTTCTTCTTTTGAGCTTTTTCCTTTTTTATTTTTTCTACGCATTTTTGCGGGTCTTCGACTTCGCGCAAGTCATGCCAATTGGTACAAGCAAAACCTACTGAAATGTAACTGCCATTTTTCTTTTCGAGTAGCGGAACCAGAAATCGCACCGACTTCATTTTTTCTGCATAGAGGAATTTTTTTGAGAAGAGGTCGCCCGTCCCCCACAACTCCGAAACTGTCACAGAATCAACTTTACCCTTCAAGGATTTTATCGGGAAAACATCAGCTGAATCTAGAGTTTTTGTTTCGCCTGGATCTTCGTACGAGATATGGAACGTGCGGATTGCATCTTTAGATTTCAATTGGACTACGCCATCGTAATCAACGGATTTCTGTATCGGATACAGCACATTCACATCGCTAGTGATTACGTTATCATTAAAAGAAAATTTAAATCGTTCTGGAACATTCTTTTGATTAAAAGTAATATCCACATTTAGCAATTCGAGGCAAACATATTCACGAGCCTGCACGCAGGCAACGCAAAGGAGAAGACAAAGTAAAGGTTTCATAATCAATGATAATAAGTTTGAATAAACCGACCTAAAAAATATGTAAAAAATCTAAGCGCAAATGCAACCCAGAAACATACAAACCATACACGATTTTTCACCCATGAAATTTGAACATTCAAAAAATCAAGGAACAAAAGTATTGATGCTGGTAGAATTAAAATACCAGACAAAGCCCAAATTGTTCGAAAATCTTTTCCAAAGCCATAATGAATTAAAGTCATTACATTTGTTAAACCAAATAAGAAAAGCATAATTGATGAAATCAAGGAGAGCAAACGATTAACCCAAGGGAGTTCACCAATATTTATGGACATCCAATTTTTCATCAGAAACAAGCCCCTTCTACAACACGTACATTTTTCAAATCACTCAGAAATTTAAATTGAATCTTTTTTGAGAAAGGATTATTTTCAACCTTAAAGCCATCTACCGGTTCTTTTTCATAATAAACAGTTATTACATCTGAAGTTTCTTCAATCACGAAATCAATATCTTCTGGAATAACATCAAGTCCATAAGTTAAAGGGCACTTATAAGTTAAAAACTTGCGTTTTTCACCAGATTCATTTACATACACAATATCATAAACGCGATACAATCCGTAATAACCATTGATAAATACTTGTAAAAAAGGAACAACCAAAGGTTCTTCTAATTTAGAAAGTTCATAGCCTTCAATTTGGCACCCAATTCCTTTTTTTTGATTAGACTTCGTATAAGCAAGCACTCGTTCATTGTCCACGGGGGTAAAATCTCGTGGATGACAAGCAAACAAAAGAAGCATAACAAATCCATAAAAGCCTATAATAAAGACTTTTGCCTGCCTTTCATTCTTTTTTATCCACTCTACAATTGACTGCTTGTCCATTCACAATTCTCATTCATTTACAAACTCAATATACAAAAAACGACAACTTCGCCAAAAGTTGCCGTTAAAATGTCACTCTTTGACGCCTCCGGCGTCAGGTGCTGCGTTTCGGTCATGCCGATGAGTAAACTCATCGTCGCGACGCTCAACTTGCAACCTACTCGTCTGTAGCCGCGCAGCGCCATTCACTCGTCTAAATTCACAGGATTCCCTCCCGCCTCTGTCGCTACGCTCCAGAGTTGTCGAGAATGACGCTTCCTACTTCCTACCGTCTACTTCCTACTCCCCACTACCCTTGCGAGGTTTCAGCGAAGCTCAGGCGTTCGTAGTTTTTGAGAGCTAGGTTCAGACGGTATTCATTCGGGAAGAGGCACACGAGATTGCGTTCCTTGTCCATCATGCAATCGCCGGCGTATTCTTCAGCGAACTTGCCAACATCGGCTTCGGGGCCGTTCACCCAGCGGATGCAATGGGCTGGCACGCGGTCGAGCTGCACGTCGGCGCCGTATTCGCTCTGCAAGCGGAACTTGAGCACGTCGAACTGGAGTTCACCCACGACGCCCACGACAGGCACAGCAGACTTGAGCGGTTCATAGAGCTGCGTTGCACCTTCTTCCGAAAGTTCAGCAAGGCCCTTCGCCATCTGCTTGGACTTGAGCGGGTTCAAGAGCGTCACACGGGCAAAGTGTTCCGGAGCAAAGTCCGGGATACCCGTGAAATTCATCTTTTCGCCGTCCGTGAGCGTATCGCCAATGCGGAAAAGTCCCGGGTCGTTGATACCCACGATGTCGCCAGCCCAGGCGTGGTCAATGACTTCCTTGTCCTTCGCGAGGAATGCGGTCGGAGCAGCCAAGCGGATGTCACGACCAGTACGCACGTGGAAAACCTTTTCGCCACGGGTAAAGCTGCCCGAGCAAATGCGAAGGAAAGCCGTGCGGTCGCGGTGTTTCGGGTCCATGTTGGCCTGAATTTTGAAGACAAATGCGCTGAAAGCGTCTTCGTCCGGCTTGACCGGGCGCTTGTCGGTGTCGCGAATCATCGGCGGCGGAGCGAGTTTTGCAAATGCGTTCAAGAGCTGGCGCACACCGAAGTTGTTCACGGCAGAACCGAAGAACACCGGGCACATTTCGCCCTTCAGGAACTTTTCATGGTCAAACGGATCCATACCGCCCGTGACCATTTCGTATTCTTCGCGGAATTGGTTCACCCAATTTTCACCACAAAGTTCAACCAAGCGCGGATCGTCCGGGCCTTCCATCTGGATAATTTCTTGCTTGCCATCGTCCGGGTTGAACGTATGGAACGTATTTTCGGCAATGGAATAGACGCCCTTGAACAGTTTACCGACGCCAATCGGGAGCGTAAACGGAGCCGTTTTGATCTGCAAAACGCTTTCAATCTGGTCCAAAAGGTCGAGCACATGGCGGCCATCCAAGTCCATCTTGTTGATGAACGTGATAATCGGCGTATGGCGCATGCGGCAAACATTCATCAAGCGGATTGTCTGCTTTTCTACACCGTTCACGCTATCGATAAGCACCAAAGCAGCGTCCACGGCGGTCAGCGCACGGTACGTATCTTCGCAGAAGTCCTGATGCCCCGGGGTATCGACGAGGTTGAACATGCAACCTTCAAACGGGAAGTTCAGCACGGAACTCGAAACAGAAATACCACGCTGCTGTTCAATCTTCATCCAGTCACTGACGGTGTAGCTCTTGTTGGCCTTCGCGCGCACGTGACCAGCCTCGCGAATCACATTCCCGTACCACAGGAATTTTTCGGTGATGGTGGTTTTACCGGCGTCAGGGTGGCTGACGATGGCGAAAGTGCGGCGTTTTTCAATTTCTGGATTCATGGAGCAGTAATCAGTGATTAGTGGTTAGTGGTTAGGACGCAACCATTTTTACGCGGGCAAATATAGCAATTTTAAGTGGTTAGTTCAATGTATCATTAGTAGGCAGTAGGCAGTAAAGTTATTTTCTAATTTTCTTGTAGTATGGTCACAAAGAAGACGCAATCTAGAACCGCTAAGAATACGAGGACTCGGGTAACGCATGAGTTTCCCGCACTTTTCGACGCAAACTCGGAGGTTCTTTTGCTCGGTTCCATCCCCTCGCCCAAATCGCGCGAACAGGGATTTTACTACGGACACCCGCAAAACCGTTTCTGGAAAGTTCTCGCAAGCGTCTTGAGCGAGCCGCTCCCTGCAACCATTGACGAGAAAAAGACGATGCTTTTAAAGCATCACATCGCCCTTTGGGACGTTCTCGACAGTTGCACCATCATCGGGGCAAGTGACACAAGCATCGAAGACGTCGTGCCAAACGACATCGCATCGCTCATCACCAAAACTAAAATCAAGCGTATCTTTTGCACAGGCGCCACCGCCCACAAGCTCTACGAAAAATACTGCGAAAAAGCGACAGGAATGAAGGCGGTAAAGCTCCCCTCCACCTCCCCCGCCAACTGCGCTGTTAAATTCGAAACGCTCGTGGAAGCGTATGAGGATATCAGACGAAAGGACGCTACTACGTAGCTACAGACGAGAGACGAAAGAGGCGAATGCTGCGGGGCTGCTTGCAGACCCATAATTGAGCCGACAAGTCTAAGCTTGAAGAGTAAAGACGAAAGTTTTTTATAGGCGGCGATGCCGCGATTATTCTTCTTTCGTCTACCAGCGAAGCGGTCTATCGTCTTTCCACTAACAACAAAAAACGCCCCGCGGCTTTAACCACGAGGCGCTCTTCAATATTTAAGAAAATCGTTACTTTTTCTTCCTGTTAGCCGCGCTGTTGTTATTGCTACGAACATCCTTCGGCTTGAACATCACGTTGATTTCGACATTCGTCACCTTGGAGCCCAAGCCAGACGGGTCAAATACCTTGTACGTAAATTCATCAATTCCAGAGAAGCCCTTGTTCGGGGTGTACTCGAAGGAACCATTCTTTTCGTTCAAGACAATGCGACCGTTGCGCGGCTTCATCACAGTCTTCACCGCTTCAAGCTTATCGCCATCCGGGTCCTTAGCGGCAGACATAAGGCCTGTTGATGCAGGAACCTTGAGCACTTCGCCTTCGCGAGTCTGGTAAGAGAGCGGCTTAGCTTCAGGCGGGTTATTCACGGCGATTACCGTAAACGTTGCCGTCTTATGAGCAGTACCACCATCCGGGTCGGTAACCGTAAACGTAATGCGTTCCGGCTTGCCCTTCCAATGAGAGTACGGCTGAGCCACGATTACAGTCTTCTTTGCCTTGTCGTAAGTCACCTGCAACTGCTTCTGACCCGTAAATTTCCACTTGAGGTCATCGAAGTTGTGGTCCTTATCGCGAGCATACTGGTCGAGCTTAATCGTTGCAATTACACCTTCATTCTGATTTTCCCTGATCGTAAAGTCAGGAATATCACGCATGACCGGAGGTGCATTCACATGCTTTACAAAGAACTTCACGACAGACTTGTCAGAACCGCCAGCCGGGTCTGTTGCCGTAAAGATAATCGTTTCGTCACCGAACCAGTTATCCCTTCTCGGCTTGATTTCAGCAACGTGAGAAGCGTTGATTCTCACATCGAGGTTCTTAGCACCAGAAACGGTCCATCTGATTTCGCTCTTCTTGTGGTCCGGATCTGTTACATAGTCATCAAGATTGATGGACTTGAACGCCTTGCCTTCGAGAGTCGTCTGTCCCGGAATTTCCTTTACAACCGGCAGGTCATTCACAGACTTCACCGTAAAGCGAATTTCTGTAGAAGCCTTTTCCTTGCTCGGGTCGAACACGTTGACAGTTATCGTTTCTGTGCCATTCCAGTACTTGTCCGGAATTTCAACAGTGAGGACACCTCTATCGCTAATGTTGTACTTGAGTTCATGCTTTCCAGATTTCGGTGCCGGCTCTTCTTCAGCATTTTTCTTTTTCTTCTTGTCTTTTTTCTTGTCCTTCTTGTGGGACTTTGTCGAAGCAGAAGAAGCAAACGGATTTTCACCATCAATAGACCACTTGAGTTCAGCGAGGGAGTTGTCCGGATCCGTCACGAACTTAGCCAAGTCAATTGCCGGGAACGTCTTCTTTTCTTCAATAACTTGCGGCGGAACCGGTTTAAACTTCGGCGGATCGTTCACCGGAACCACTTCGAATGTAGCCTTGGTAGACTGCTTATCGCCAGCCGGGTCCATGACCGTAAACGTAAGAGTTTCCTTACCAAACCAGTTCGGATTCGGCGTAGTCACTGTTGCACGACCATTCTTGATATCCACAGCAAGTTCATTATTTCCAGTCACAGACCACTTGAGTTCATTCGGCTTGTTGTCCGGATCCTTAACGATCTGGGACAAGTCAACCATCGTGAATCTTTCCTTTTCCTTGATCTTTTGGCCAGGAATATCCTTCACAATCACCGGCGGATCGTTCACCGGAGTCACATTAAATTCAATCTGCTGAGAGGCTCTTGCACCTTCCGGGTCCGTCACGTCAAGGCGAATCTTTTCAGAGCCACTCCAGTACTTGTCCGGAGTCGAAACAACAAGCTGTTTCTTAGCATTGATCGAAGCCTTGAGCGCACGAGTCGGAGCAACTTCGAACTTGAGGGCACTCAGCGGATGATCCGGGTCAGACACGAACTTCGTCAAGTCAATCGGTTCAAACTGTTCCTTTTCCTTGATGGTCTGTGCAAGAATCGGCCTAATCACCGGAGCATCGTTCACAGATTCCACAACAAAATTAACAGTCTTGGAGTCCGTTGCACCATCCGGGTCCTTCACGGTGAACACCACATTGCGTTCGCCATGCCAATACTTATCGGCAATTTCAATATGAGCGAGGCCGCCCTTGTAAATAACGACGCTAAACGGATCCTTTACAACCGGTTCATCATCATCGTCATCATCCTTCTTGCCTTTCTTGCCCTTCTTGCTCTTCTTAGCTTCAGATTCAGGCTTATTGACCTTGACAGACCAAGAAAGCTGATCCATCGTATTATCCGGATCGCGGACAAGCTTGCTCAAGTCAATATCCTTGAACTGGCCCTTTTCACGAATTCTCTGCGGCGGGATATCCCTCAAGACCGGAGGATCGTTCACAGAAGTAATTTCAAACGTAATAGACTGCGAAGTCTTTGCGCCATCCGGGTCGCTCACTTCAAGAATCATCATTTCAGGAGCGCACCAGAAATCCTTGTTAGGAGCCGTAACCGTAAGAACGCGGCTCGGAGAAATTTCAGCCTTGAGTTGCTTTGCACCCGTAATCTTCCAGCGAAGTTCATTCGGCTTATTATCCGGATCCTTCACATATTCATCGAGCTTAATCTGCTTGAACGTTTCCTTTTCCTTGATTTTCTGGTCAGGAATGCGCTTTACAAATGCAGGAGGATCGTTCACGCGAGTCACTTCAAAGAGCATCTTGTGGCGAGCATAAGCGCCTTCCGGGTCCGTCACGGAGAACGTGAGGTTTTCCTTACCGCTCCACTGCTTGTCCGGAACAGAGATAATCACAGTGTTGTCCTTGCGGATATCCACCTTGAGGTCTCTATTGCCAGAAACTTCCCACTTCAAGGAAGAAGCGGCATGGTCCGGGTCATCTGCGAGGGTCGAAAGATCAATCGTCTTGAAACGGCCACCTTCGAGAATCGTTTCGCCCGTAGGAGCGTTTGCAGCAATCACCGGAGCATCGTTCACAGAACGCACTTCAAAGCGAGCGGTCTTGCTTGCAGAAGCACCTTCCGGGTCCGTAGCCGTAAACGTGATATTTGCAGCGCCATGCCAGTACTTGTTCGGAATGTTCACTGTAGCAACGCCTGCGGCATCGACAGTCACGCGAAGGCCCGAAGATTCTTCACCATCGTCCTTGCCCTTCTTCTTAGAAGAACCTTGACTAATCGGGCTAACTTTGAACGTCCACTTGAGTTCGCTAATCTTGTGGTCCGGGTCCTTGACAAAGTCAGCAAGCTTAATCGGCTGGAACTGCTTCTTTTCGTCAATAGACTGGTCGCGCAAATCACGGACAAATTCAGGAGCATCATTCACAGAAAGAACCGTAAATGTCACTTCCTTGCTGTCCGAGGCGCCATCCGGGTCCGTTACAGTAAAGCGAATCTTTTCAGAACCGTTCCAGTTCGGATTCGGCGGAGTCACCGTCACCTTATGCGTCGGGTCCATAGCCACGCGGAGTTCCTTCTGGCCTTCGATCTTCCACTTGAGGCGATTCTTGGCGTGGTCAAGGTCTTCGACATAGTTATCAAGTTCAATCGGCTTGAATTCACCCTTTTCCTTGATGGTCTGGCTTGCGATTTCCTTCATGACCGGAGGATCGTTCACGGAAACAACCGTAAATGTAGCCGTCGTACGGGCCTTGGCACCAGATGGGTCCGTCACCGTGAACGTCACCTTTTCAGAGCCGTTCCACATTTTGTTCGGAGTCTTGACCGTAACAATGCCGGCCTTGGACATATCGACCTTGAGGTCCTTATTGCCAGTAAAGTCAATCTTCAAATCTTCAAAGCGGTCATCCGGGTCAGACACGAGTTCAGACACGTTGAACGGAGTAAATTCGCCCTTTTCCTGGATGGTCTGGTCGGCAACCTGCTTGATTTCCGGAAGGTCGTTCACGGATTCCACCGTAAAGAGGGCGCTCGAAGTAGCCTTTGCACCTTCAGGGTCTGCAGCCGTAAACGTGATTTCTTCGGCACCGTTCCAGTACTTGTTCGGAATGACGATTGTAGCCACCTTGTTGGCGTCAATATTGACCTTGAGTTCGCATTCCTTCTTCTTAGAGCCGGCTGCCGGCTTGCAAGATGTTGCAAAGGTAAGTTCCGAGAGCTTGTTATCCATGTCCTTCACCATGTCGCCAAGCTTGATCGGCTGGAACTGGCCCTTTTCACGGATAGTCTGCGGCATCACCTGCTTGACAAACATCGGCACGTCGTTCACGGATTCAACCGTGAAGTTCACCGTGCGTTCGTCGCATGCGTTATCCGGGTCGCAAACCTTGAAGTTAATAGCTTCGGCACCATGCCACTGCGGAGACGGCGGCGTAATGCGAGCGTTGCGGCCGCCATCAACGGCAACCTTGAGTTCCTTGTTGCCGGTAATCGTCCACTTGAGGCGATTCTTGGCGTGGTCCGGATCTTCGACATAGTTATCAAGTTCAATCGGCTGGAATTCACCCTTTTCCTTGATTGTCTGTTCGCGAATATCCTTCATGACCGGAGGATCGTTGATAGCCTTTACAGTAAACTTGGCAGAAGTCGTTGCACGAGCGCCTTCCGGGTCAGTTGCCGTAAAGGTCAAAGTTTCAGAACCATTCCACTGGTCGTGCGGAATCTTCACAGAAACTTCATGAGACCTATTGTCGATATTGACCTTGAGGTCGCGATTGCCAGTGACTTCAACCTTGAGCTTAGAGAAGTCATGGTCAGCATCGCTCAGGTAGTCGTCCAAAATAAACGAAGAGAATTCGTTCTTTTCTTCAACAGTCTGGTCCGGGATCTTCTTGAATACCGGCGGGTCGTTCACAGACTTCACATTGAGTGCGACATCCTGCTTAGCCATACCACCTTCCGGGTCCGTCACGGTGAATGTGGCAATCGTGTTGCCGTTCCAGCTCGGGTCCGGAATTTCGACCGTAGCCACATGCTGGTCGTCAATGGAAACATTGAGCGTACCCGTTTCCGGCATTTGGCCTTGATGCTTGACTTCGACATCCCAAGAAAGTTCAGAATTCTTGTGATCTTCATCCTTGACAAAATCATCAAGCTTGATCTTGGTGAACTGCTGTTTTTCGTTGATGTTCTGGTTCGGAATCGGGCGAATGAACTTCGGCAAGTCGTTCACGGAATTGACCGTGAACATGGCTTCGCTTTCTGCACAAGCCCCTTCGGGGTCGCAGGCTTTGAACTTAATGGATTCAGAGCCATTCCACATTTTGTTCGGAATGCGGATTGTAGCAACGCCGCCAGAAACAGAGACCTTCAGGTCCTTGGCGCCCGCAACAGACCACTTGAGCATTTCGATGCGGTGGTCCGGGTCCTTCACGTACTGGCCAAGCTGAATCGGGGCAAATTCCTGCTTTTCGTCAATCGTCTGGTCCGGGATGTTCTGAACAAATTCCGGAGGGTCGTTGATGGAATTTACTTTGAACAAAACGTCCTGCTTTGCACTGGCACCGGCAGCATCCGTCACGGTGAACGTCACACGTTCCTGACCATTCCAGTATTCGTTCGGGATCGTAACAATCGCAGAACCGTACTTGTCGAGTTCAATTTTCAAATCCTTGTTACCCGACACGGCCCATTTAAGTTTCATGACATCATCATCGGGGTCATTGACATAATCCACGAGCGAAATCATGTCGAACTGATTCTTTTCGTCGATAATCTGGTCAGGAATCTTCTTTGTAAATACCGGAGGATCGTTAATCGGAGTGACCGTAAAGGCGGCCGTTTTGTTATCGCTACCATAATCCGGGTCATTGGCGATGAACTTGATTCTTGCAGCACCATACCAGTGCTTATCGGGAACAACAATTGTCGCAACGCGATTTCCGTCAATCGTTACAGACAAATCGCCATCAGCCTGAGGACCACCAGCCGGAACAACTTCGGTATCCCATGTAATCTGGTCTTTCTTGTGGTCCGGGTCGTTTACAAAATCGTCCAAGCGAACTTTTGCAAACTGCTTGCCTTCTTCAATAACCTGGCTCGGGATTTGCGACACCACCGGCGGATTATTCACGGATTCAACCGTAAAGTTCACCGTTTCAGAAGCCGAAGCGCCCCTAGAGTCCGTCGCTGTAAAAGTGATATCTTCGGAACCATTCCAAAGCGGGCTCGGAGTTACAATTTCAACCGTATGGTCCGGAGTAATCGTTACCTTGAGGTTCTTGTTACCACTTGCCTTCCAACGAATCTGCGAAGGCTGATCCATATCGTCAGTTACAAAATTATCGAGCTTAATCTTCGAAAAAACGCCACCTTCTAAAATGGATTCACCAGGAATTCCGCCAATCTGCGGGGCTTCATTTGCAACCGCCGGTGCGGGTTCGGGGGCAGGTTCACTTACAGGGGCTGCGGCAGGCGCAGGTGCCGGCTGAGGAGCAGGAGCTGCAGGTGCTGGATTTTGCGCAAACGATGATGTTGCAATCACACTAGCGGAAGCAAGCAAGGTCGCCATGGACCTTTTAAATTTTTTCATTTTCATCTCCGATACCATACACGCAATCAAAATTTCACTGCGAAATTTCTCAAACGTCCTTAAAAACGTATTTAAATATAATGTATTCCTTATTAATCATAACGATTTTCGTAAATGTTTTTTTCATAATAAAAAACAATATAATTGTCTACAGCACATCTCTAAATAGCATAACTTATTGACCATCAAGGAGTTACGAAAAATGAATCCAAAAAGTCACGAAATTACTCTTTTTTAGATTTTTTTTGTAATTTCGTGAAAAGAACTCAAAAAGTCACCCCACAATGTAAAATTTTTGTAAAAGACCACTTTTTTTTGATTTTATCCCCCCAAAGGACGTCCCACAAAGAACCAAAACGCTCCAAAAAAACTAATTTTGGAAAATAAACCATTAAAACTAACCAGGAAAAACAATGAAATTCGTATTCCTTTGCGACGCCAACTATCTCAAAGGCGACATGGTAAACTTCCAGAACAACTTCCCCACCAATCACGAACTCGTGACGATGACCTCTGAAGACCTTCTCCAGAGCAAATCCATCATTGAAGGGACTTTTGCAATCTTGGCAGAACGCACCACGTGGCAGAAGAACTTCAGCCTTTTCCGCTATTTCGGCCTTTTGCCGCTCCTCGAAGTGCTCCCGCTCGGCATTGTTAGCCGTGGCCGCCGCAACGAACCGATCAAGGGCCGCAGCCAGAACAGAAACCAGGAAATTTTCTTCAACCCGGCATCTTCTGCAGAAGAACTCTACCTCCAGGTCGACAAGTTCGTTGCTGCACCTCCTTCTGGCTACACCTACCCGCGCGGCGCCGCCAAGTAAGGCATGCAGAGAAAGGTCCTAGAAAGCCTTTACAATCAAGGCGGGCTTACGCTTTTCGCCATTTCTGACGAAGAAACGTTGCCCACAGAAGCCTTGCATAAATTCGCACTGGCACTTAACGCCGGTGCGCGTTTTATTGTAATTGATTTTACCGGGAAACGCCCCCTCGAAGGGAACGCCCCTTTCCAAACCGCAGACCTTTCGAAAAAAATCCTCACAACCGAGGACCTTGAAAAAATCTCCACCGCCGATTTGAACATTACGTTCACTGGGGGGGACGCTCTCCCAACTACGGATGGTGAATTCCGCACGCTTTACCACAACATCAAGAGTCTCGAAAAGATTGCCCCGCAAATCATAGGCATCATATCGACCGAACAAGTGGAGAATGTTGGAAAACTAGTTTCCATGGCACGACTCCTAATGATGCATGTGACGCCGATATCAATGAAATCGGCAGCAGCATTCATTGAAGACGTTAAAGAAGCTCAAAAAATCGAGATCTTGTGGCTATCCAAGGAACGCCCCAATCGCCGCAGCTACCCGAAAGCCCGCAAGGCCATCCGCCGCTACGCAATCGCCACCAAAGAAGCGTTTGCGCTAGATTTCAAAAAAAATCCGGAAGAACTGGCCAAAGTCGTCAAAAAGCTCCACAAAATATCTATCCTCGTCAAGAACCCTCTTGACGGTTTCCCAAGATTTATCCGAAACCTGTTCCCCCTGCTGCTCCTCGCCGTTATCATCGCCCCTTTCCTCTTTGTTACAGACATCGACAGGAGCGATTCCAATCTCCGCGATCGCATTCAGGAACGCAACCAGCTTTCCGTAGCCCCCTCCTTTGAATACACTTTTGACGGCGCCGAAAACATGCAGCGCATTGCACGTTACGCCATCGGACGTTTTGACGCGATTATCACAAACGAGAAGATGATCAAGAATTACGTGGCAAAAACGCTCGAAGAAAACGGTTTCGGTGTGACCGCATGGGAAAAAGGCAATTTGAACATTCCTCCCAAAGGAACGACAATACGCTTCTCGCGTCCAGACGAAATCAAGCGCCCCGCATCGGCAGATACAATTGGCGCCGCATGGAAATATTGGACATCTGTAATTTCGGACAGCATCGCCTACCTTACAGAATTTTATCACGAAACCGCAACTTCCACACAACGTAAACACAACGGTATAGACGTCGCTAGCCGCCAAGGCGCACGCATTCTAGCCACCTTCGGAGCCAAAGCTTGGACAAGCCGAGATGAACGTGGTGGAGTCATCATTGCACTTGTTCGTAAAGAAGACGTTATTTTGTTCATGCATTGCGACAAGTTACTTTATTTAAACGGTCAAGAGGTCATGCCAGGCGACCCCATCGCAACCGTCGGCACGACCGGGCACACGACTGGACCACACGCCCATATTGTTACAGGACTCGTGAGCAAAAAGGGGAAAAAGCGCATCGGCAACGTTCGCTATAACGTTATAGACCCAATCAAGTGGTTCTACAAGTTTAAACCGACATCCAAGTAATTTTTGGTGTTGTATATCACATTTTACGCTTAAAAACGCCAAAAACGGCCCTTTGTAACTGCATTTTTACACTTACACTATCGCAAATCAATCCACAATTAAGTAACTTTGGAACACGGGATTGATGTAGTACAAAAACAATGTCAAAACAAAAGGATTAGGACATGAAACATTCCATCATTTGGGCATCTCTCGCACTCGCCGCAGCATTCTTCTCTGCATGCTCTGGAGTCGTAACCCCAAAGGCCGAACTTGCTAGTCACAATGACTCGGTACATAACATTCCCGCCATTGACAGCCTCATCGTGAGCATGAAGCAAGACTACATCAAGCAGTGCTATATGCCAGTTGCAAGCCACATGCCTCCTGAAAATTCCTGCCAGTCCGACTTGTTCCAGATGGTCGAACGCCGTTACCACATGGACTTCAACCAGAATCATGTTGCCATGGCTAGCAACGAACTCTTCTTCAAGGATGTGGTTCCTGAAATTCAGAAGAAGGTCAAGAGAGAACCCGCCCTCCGCGATCCGCTGCGCCGCGCATTCTCCAACAGCAACGAAATGCTTGCCTATTACAAGGACAAGTACAAGTTCAACACCCAAATTGAACAATTCTAATCTAAAGACTTGATTTTGACGAGAGCGCGGCTACAAGCTGCGCTTTTTTGTTTTTAGTAAACGGTAGGAAGTAGACAGTAGGAAGTAGGAAGAACCAATTATTGCTTCGGCGGTTAAATAATTGACATGTAAATTATTTAATTGCCGTCTCTATAATAACAGTGACTAAAAACCAATAACTAACGACTAAAGACTAGTAACTAGTAACTACATTTTCTATATTTGAGCCGCAAATTAAACCTAAAAGAGACAAATCTATGGGAAAATCACTCTATCAGAAAATATTCGAAAGCCACA
>CAMJNF010000049.1 GCA_946407235.1 uncultured Fibrobacter sp.
ATGATGGAGAATGGACGGTTTATACGAGGAGCGGAAATGGCATGTATGTGTATGCTTTACGTACGGGATGCCCAGATGGGTGGCGGCTTCCGACGCGTGAAGATTTTGTACGTTTGATTGAAATAACGTCTGAGAATGATTATGAGCAACTTTTGTCTGAAAATGAATGGAATTTGCGTCTCTATAGTTTGGATGAATCAATCGCCTATTTGACATCAACAAAAGTTGAAAGTGATAGAATTGATTTTTCTACGCCCTGGTATTCGTATTACATAATGGATGCTGGGTGGGATAAAAATTCTTTATATGTTTCTATGGGCACTATTGCTGCACCAAGAGGTTTTATCCGTTGTGTGGAGGGCGGGGCTTATGAAAGAAAAATGCTCTCGCCGAGCGAAGTCGCTGTAGACTCTGTTGTAGATGAACGTGATGGAAAAGTGTATAAGACTTTGCGATTTGGAAACCAGCTTTGGATGGCGAAAAATATGGAGTATGCGGTCGGGGATTCCTTGATAGATGGTGAAGAACGTAGTGCAACGTTTTTGGGATTGTCGCCTACAATTAGTACTCACCGTTATGATGTTGGCAGGCGTTATTATTGGAACGAACTTCAAGAAGCGTGTCCTGATGGTTGGAGAGTTCCTAGCAGGAACGATGTAAAGAAATTACTTAATGCAATTGGAGGAGGCCCTGGTGCGGCTCCGTTGCTATCGAAAGATGGAATAGATGCTCAAGATATTTATGGATTTTCGGCGCTTTCGACGGAATTGGAAGAAAAAGATTGTACGCTTTTACATTATGTAGTGTGTATCCATAAAAGTGTTTTCACTCGATTCTGGACGGCGGATTCAGCGGACGGCACGGTTTATCATTGGCATCTGGGACAATATGACGTAACGTTTAAGCCGACGGATCCTGCGGATTACTTACCTGTACGTTGTATGAAGGATATTTAAATTACTTTTCCAATTCTTCCTGCCGACGGAATAGATTAACGAGTGAGTGAGACTATGGTTTTGTATAAGTTTATATCCAATTTTGCGATGTTTACCTTGGCGTTCTTGTTATGCGCGTGTTCTGATGGCGGAAAAACAGCCGGTACGAGCGAAGAAAGCGAAGGCATTGTCGCTATCAAGGATAGAGAAATTGCGGGCGTCTCGCAGAAGGGACCATTCTTGGTGGGGTCTTCGGTCGCCATTCAGGAATTGGATGGACATATGTTGATGCAGACTGGCAACAGTTTCAGGGCGAGCATCAAGAACGATCAGGGCGACTTTGTTGTAAAAAGCGTGAATCTTGTTTCGCAGTATGCTTTGCTCGAAGTCAATGGCTATTATCGCAACGAAGTCTCTGGTGAAAAATCGAAAGGGATGATTGCGTTGAACGCATTGACCGACCTGAAAGACCGTAGCCATGTGAACGTAAACTTGATGACTCATCTTACGGTGGACCGGATTTTAGCTTTAGTTCAAAAAGAAGGGAAATCTTTTGTCGAAGCGAAAAAACAGGCGGAACGAGAAGTGCTGCTTTCGTTTGGTGTTTTAGACGATATGGAAAACGGTGAAGATCTGAATTTGTTTAAAGGCGATGGCGGAGCTTTGTTGCTTGCAATGGGCATCTTGATGCAGGGTGAAGGTTCTGAAGCGGATCTTTCTGAACGGATTGCTCATGCTGCGATTGCTTTTGGCGGTAGCGGCGTTTGGCAAGATTCCGAAAAGACTGAAATTGCGGATTGGGCGTTCCGTGTGGAAGAAGGTCTGAAGAAAACTGTGAAGTTCGAAAGCATTCTTCAACATATCCGTGAAAATGTGGAAGCATGGAACATTGTTGATTCCGTCCCGCATTTTGAAGAATTTGTTTATAAATTCTGGGCTCATGAATACGGACTTGGCCTATGTAACGAAAGCAATGTTTATGAAGAGAAAAAGAACACGAATTCTTCAAGCTTGTATTACGATTACAGCTTTGTATGTAATCCCAATGGTCATTGGAGTCTAGCTCGCATGAGGGAAATTCAAGATGGTTATGAAGGTGTTGCTCGAAGCGGGCGTGATGAGGAACCTTATAAAATTATTTCGATTGCGGGCAAAAAATGGATGGCTGAAAATGCAAGAAACAAAGTGGAAGATTTGCACTTTCTTGAAAGCGTGTGCTATGAAGAGAAAGAGATGAATTGCGAAGTTTTTGGAATGCTGTATCCGTATACACGAGCTAAATCCGTTTGTCCGGTAGGGTATCGTTTGCCGAAAACTTCTGAAGTCAAGGAGCTTTTGCAGTTCTATGAAAAAAATGGTAAGGATGCTGCCCAGTCGCTCCGTGCGATGAATGGACTTGGTATTTTATATGGCGGGTATGCTAAAGAAGCTACGGGAATATATCTGTTTAGAGGAATGGGCGAACTTGCAACAATTTGGATTTATGGTGGCCACAAGTTGTTGATAATAGATTCCCATGGCGCGAGGATAACGTCTGTTACAAAATTAAATGCGCAAATTTACAGCGAAGTTCCGGAGTATGTAGAAGCGGCGAATCAAGAGGAAGGTGATGAAGACGATGAGAATGAAATTTCTGAAGGGGCAGATGTATTTCCGATAAAGGCTTCGGTTCGTTGTATTGAAGAATAGGAGGTTGATTATATGAAAAAGCAAATATTTATTCTTGCGTTCGCTTTGGGTAGCCTTCTTGCAGGTTGTACTTCGGAGAACGTTTTTAATGTCGAAAATGATGCTGAGAATATCTCTCAGGGAAATCTCAGTGGCTATTCGCAGAAAGGTCCGGTTTTGGCGGGTGCGTCTGTAGTCGTTCAGGAATTGGACAGCGCAACATTGTTGCAGACCGGAAAAAGTTTTAGGGGCAAGGTGGTGAGCGACAATGGAGAATTTGTCGTAGAAAATGTAAACCTGAATTCTCCGTATGTTTTTTTAGAAGTGAATGGTTACTTTCGCAATGAAGTGACTGGGAAAAATTCTGATGGTGCCATTTTTATGAAGGCACTTGCCGATGTTTCTGAACAAAAAAATGTCAATATCAACTTGTTGACGCATCTTGAATACGAACGCATTCAGGTGCTGTTGGAACAAAAGAAAATCTCTTTTGATGAAGCCAAACGGATTGCAGATAGTGAAATTTTTGCATCGTTCTATGCAGATGGTGATTTTGGAAAGGTCGAGAACTTGAATATTTTCGGCGATAGCGATGGCGATGCCGCACTTTTGGCGTTTAACATTCTTTTGCTCGAAACGGGGGCTGAAGCGACCTTTATGGAAAATTTTGCCAAATTGGGTACGGACCTTGCGGAAGACGGCGTATGGGATGATTCTCTATTCAAGGTTCGCATTGCCGATGGTGCCTGCGACATGGACTATGATGGAAAACTTTCGAACATTCGAAAGAATATTGAATCTTGGAAAATTGCGAATAATGTCGCTTCGTTTGAACGTTATGTATCGTCTTTTTGGGAGAATGTATATGGGCTAGGAAAGTGTGACGCTTCCAATTTGGGAAAGCGTATGAAAAATTCTAACGCCTCTAGCACGTATTATGGTGTGGAATTTACCTGTAATGATTCGAAACGCTGGTCTGCCAATCTTGATTCTGTCCGTGCTGGATGCGATTCTTGTGGGTTTATGATAGATCCGCGAGATGGGCATAAGTACCGTACCGTAAGAATGGCGGGTACAAACTGGATGGCTGAAAATTTAGCCTATAATGGTTATGGTGAAGGTTCGCTGTACTATGGCGATGAATCCTACGGACTTTTATATACAATAACTTCGGGTTTTCCTGAAATGGTTAAGATGCCTGGACCTGATGATGGTAAATGGACTTATAATCATGAAACCGATGGTCGTGGATTTACTGTTTCTTACCTGCATACGGGTTGCCCTGACGGATGGAGGTTGCCGACTCGTGAAGAATTTGCCCGTCTGGTCAATGAGACTTCGGAGAATGGTTATGAACAGTTGCTGTCCAAAAAAGGATGGAATTTGCAGCCCGGTTTCAAAGACGAGAGAATTGTGTATTTCTCTTCGACATTGGATAGTGTTACTCCTTATGGAGAAGTTACACGTTATTCGTATGCTAGAATGAATGTTGGTGGTGGCAGGGGTTCGTTAGTTGTAAATGTGTCCGGCGGCATGGGGGGCAGCGGATTTATACGTTGTGTGGAAAATGGCTCGACGCAAGAGTTTGCTGTGTTGCCGCCTAGTGAAGTTGTTGCTGATTCTTTTGTGGATGAACGCGATGGGCGGATGTACAAAACTCTGAAGTTTGAAAATCAACTTTGGATGGCTCAAAATGTGACGTATGCGATAGGCGATTCGTTGCTTGAGAATGGAGCGTATCGTTATTGGGGAATTTTTGAAACAGATTTGGCCACCATGATGTATTCGCATCAAGATATTGGTTGGCGATATAATTGGCGAGAAGTGCAAGATGCTTGCCCGGAGGGATGGCGTATTCCTAGCTCTGATGATGCGAAAAAATTGCTTAAGCATGTTGGTGGCGGTTTGGGAAATGCGGCGTTTTTCACGACAGAGCTTAAAGGTAGTCAGGATATTTATGGCTTTGCGGCTTTGCCTTCGGAATATGAACGGAGAGGGTGTACAAAAGCCGTGAATGGTTGTTCGTACGCCGCGGTTGGAGTAAAATTCTGGATATCGGACTCGACCAGTGATGCTGCGAAAGTTTTGTCTTTTGATCAACGCGATGCAAAGATTCTGTCTGCTGATACCACCGATTATTTGCCCGTTCGCTGCGTGAAAGACGCTGAATAAAGAACTTTTAATTTAGGAGGAAATGCCCCCGCGACGTAAAAATGTCACGGGGGATTTTTTTCATAGATTCTATCGGGTTCTGCGAACCCTCCAGAATGACTTTCTCTAAGTTCTAGTAACTATTAACTAGTAACTGTGGCTATACCGCTCCATGTTCCTAGAATATCTCTTTCATGTTCTAGATTGCTGAATTTTTCATAAAAATGGCAAAAGTGGTAAAATTTGCTCAAAAACGCAAATTTTATGTTCTAAATTTCAAAAATCTAGCTATATTTGTAACCATGAAGGAGATCGTTGAATATACAGATTACCGCAAGTTCATCCAAGATTACTACGATGAACGTAAGCGTTGCTCGGTGTTTTCTTGGCATGCATTCGCCCAAAAGGCGGGCTTCTCGTCGGATGTTTACTTGAAGTATGTATGCGAAGGCAAGAAAAATCTGAGTGTTGGGTCGGCAGGCTCGGTTGCGAATGCCATGGGTCTTGTCGGTTTCGAGTACGATTATTTTGTTTTGATGGTGTCGTATGCACATGCAAAAAACGATGCGGCGAAACGTGCCGCGTTCGAAGAACGTTGTGCGTTGGCGCAAGCTCACAAAGTTCGCGTGCTCGGGAGCGAAGAATTCGATTACTATAAATCGTGGAAAAATTCCGTGATTCGCGAATTGGCTCCGCACATGCCTGGTGCAAAACCGCTCGAAATAGCGCGTGCTTGCAAACAAAAAATTTCGGCGGCGGAAGTTTCCGAGACGCTGGATTTTTTGGTGAAGGCAAAACTCTTGAAGAAGGACAAGAGTGGAAACTTTGTGCAAACAGACAAGGCTATCATGATGGGGAATGTCGATGCGGTGCCGGTGGCTGCGCGCGATTTGCAAAGGCAAATGGGGGAATTTGCTATCCAGTCACTGGACCTGCCGCTTTCCGAGCGCATGATGTCGGGGTTAACGCTTGGGCTTACGGAGCGTGCTTACGAACGCATTCGAAAAGAGCTGGATGATTGCTGCCGTCGCGTCATAGCGATTGCGACCGAAGAAAACGAAACGGACCGAGTCTATCGTTTGAACTTTCAGCTGTTCCCGATGAGTGAACATTTAAAAAATAAAAGTGAAACAGTTTTGAATAAGGAAGAGAGAAGATGAAAAACGTGTGCAGTTTTTTCAAGAGCGGCTTTGTTTCCGCATTTGCAATGATGTCGTTTTTGGCGGGCTGTTCCGGCGATAATGTCGCGGGCGGTGCTTCGGGCGATGCGGGAATTGTTGCGGTCAAGGACTTGGAAGTGGCAGGCGTGTCGCAGAAGGGGCCGTTCGTTACGGGTTCTGCCGTGACGGTGCAGGAGCTTGACGGCATCACGCTCAAGCAGACCGGCAAGAGCTTCAAGGGCAGTATCAAGAGCGATAAGGGCGACTTTGCCATCAAGGATATCAATCTGCAGTCGCAGTACGCCATCCTTGAGGCTTCGGGCTATTATCGCGATGAAATTTCTGGCAAGAAGTCTTCGGGTACGGTGACGCTCCGTGCGTTTACGGATCTTTCGAACCGCAAAACGGTGAATATCAATTTGCTCACGCATTTGGAATACGAGCGCGTGATGTACTTGGTGACCGAAAAGAAAAAATCGATTGCAGATGCGAAGGCCCAGGCAGACGAAGAAATCCTCGCGGCGTTCGGCATCGAGGGCGATTTCGGGAAGTCCGAAGACTTGAACATCTTTGAATCGGGCGATGGCAACGCGGCACTCCTTGCAGTAAGCGTTTTGATGCAAAGTGATGTTGATGTGGCTGGGCTTACCGAACGCATGGGCGAGTTCAGTATTGCGCTTGCAGAAGGCGGCAGCTGGGACGATGCCGACACTAAGACTGCAATTGCGGATTGGGCTTGCGATGTAGACCTCAAGGGGACTCTCGCGAACGTGCGCAAGAATGTGGAAAGTTGGAAATACGCGGATACAGTGCCTGCCTTCGAAAAGTTCGTGACGAACTTCTGGTGGGATAATTACGGTCTCGGTGTTTGCAATGAAAAACGCAAAAACGAAACCAAGCGCAACGTGAACAAGTTGAGCAAGCTCTACAACGAGTACTTTGTTTGTGAAAAAGGACGGTGGGTGATTCCGGAAGAAGAAACTGCCAAATCGTCATCTAGCAAAAAGGGCGTGTCCTCTTCCAGCGTCACGCCGCAGTCGAGTAGTTCTTCGAAGGGCCCTGAGCCTGTCGAAGGGTCTAGTGGCAAGGAAAAATCTTCCTCCAGCATTGCTTCGTCGAGTTCTTCTGAGGCAAAGTCCTCGAGTTCCTACGTGAATCCGTTCAGTTCTTCTTCCCGCCCGGTCACGTACGATTCCATCCCGGAATTGCCGAAAGAGGTTTCTTTCTTGGAACGGTTCTTTGACGAATACAGGGGATACCTGGAATTCGAGGGCAGTAGCCAGAAGGATTGGTTTGTGGTAAAGAAAAATACCGGGGTTTACTCTAGTGATCAGGATTCCCTGCTTGCAGTCTTGGCGGATACCCTTGCTTTAAGAGGGTTTGCGTATAAGGGCAAAGTGGCGTGTGATTCTGTAAATACTGTAGACACTGTCTATGAGGATTCGGCATATGTTTATGAGAGAAAGTTGAATGGCCTGGTATATAAGGTGTCCATTACAAAATGGTGGGAACGCAACATGTTTTTGGGCACTCATTTGTACGATTTAAAAATCGTTATCCTTGAAGACGGTGCTGAAGAAATTCCGAGCGTAAACCATAGCTCGCTCCGGTTTGAAACGGAATTACCCGAAGAGGTTCGCTTCCTTGACGGATATGGAAGCAATATGCAGCATGGGGCCTGGAACGATGATTCCCTGACGTCGGTTTGGACCATAGGGCATGATATGTCGCCATCGTGTAAAGATGTTGTTGGCTGCGATTCCTTGGGAAGGGCTGAAGTGGATGCGCATGCGGATTCTATTAGGCAGGTCTTTGCGGATAACGGCTTTGCCCTTGTGGGGGAGGATAGCGTGCCAGTGTATCATAATTATCGTGGTATTTGGGGGACGCAATCGGCTGATGGTTTGTACCACCGGACTATTTATGAGAAAGAAACGGAGAAGGCCAAGTATAGCGTGTATACTTACGGGGCTGTTAGTGCTAGGGGAGATTTTACCGTTTGGTATATCAGCGTGCTCGAATTCGAGATCCACATCTACTACAAGAGCAAGCCTGAATAAATAACTGTTAGAAGAGAGAGTTGCCTCCGCCGTGAAGGGCGGAGGTTTTTTGTTATTCATGATAATCGCACTATGCTTTTAGTGATATACCAAAAGTAAAGTAGGATGTCAATAGATTGGCTGTTGTATTCTTGGAATACATGTTTGTATTCTAGATTGCCTAAATTTTTGTAAAAACGTCAAAAGTGGTAAAATTTAACTAAAAACGCCAATTCTGTATTCCTTGAATGTGAAATTTGACTATATTTGTAAACATGAAGGAAATCGTAGAATATACCGATTATCGCAAGTTCATCCAGGATTACTATGATGAACGTAAGCGCTGTTCGGCATTTACCTGGCGTGAATTCGCTCGCAAGGCGGGCTTTACGTCGCCGATTTACTTGAAATATGTTTGCGAGGGCAAGAAAAATTTGAGCATTGGCTCCGCGGGGTCGGTTGCCGGTGCCATGGGACTTGTCGGCTTTGAGTACGATTATTTTGTCCTGATGGTTTCTTATGCTCATGCAAAGAATGACGAGGCGAAACGAACCGCGTTCGAGGAACGTTGTGCGCTAGCGATGGCGCATAAGGTTCGAGTGTTGGGGAACGAAGAGTTCGATTATTTCAAATCGTGGAAAAACCCGGTGATTCGCGAGCTTGCCGCTCACATGCCGGGTGCAAAACCTCTCGAAATAGCGCGTGCCTGCAAGCCGAAAATTTCGGCGGCAGAGGTTTCTGAAGCATTAGACTTTTTGGTAAAGGCAAATCTCTTGAAGAAGGACAAGAGCGGTAACTATTGCCAGACAGATAAGTCAGTTTCGATGGGGAGCGTTGATGCGGTTCCGGTGGCGGCTCGTGATATGCAGCGCCAAATGGGGGAGCTGGCGGTCAAGGCATTGGACTTGCCGCTATCGGAACGTGATATGTCGGGGCTTACGATGGGCATTACGCGCCGTGCCTACGAACGAATAAAAAAGGAACTTGCTGATTGTCGCCGTCGCATTGTGGCAATTGCGAGTGAAGATGACGAAACAGAACAAGTTTATCGATTGAATTTGCAATTGTTCCCGGTGAGTGAACGTCTTGGTGATAATTCGGCAAGCTCGATCTCGGATAAAGGTGTTGGGAAAAGTAAGGAGAATGGTGATGATTAATTGGCGCAGAATGCTGAATGTTCGCGTGATCTTTGTGCTTGCTCTTGCTGTGTTGATGGCATCGTGTTCCGACGACAAGGTGGCGGGTGGCACAACGGAAGACGCGGGACTTGCCATCAAGAATTTGGACGTGGCTGGGCTTGCGCAAAAGGGACCGTTTGTCAAAGGTTCTGTCGTGACCTTGCAAGGCGTGGATTGCAAGACGATGAATTTCACGGACGAACTTTTTGAAGGTTCCGTGATAAATAACGATGGTGAATATGTTGTTGAAAATGTGAACTTGTCTGTTGCTTGCGCTCTGCTTGAAGTGACTGGTTATTACCTCAATGAAAATACCGGCAAGAAATCGATGGGCGAGATTTCGCTCCATGCGCTGACGGATTTGAGCGGCCGCAAGAATGTGAACATCAACGTGTTTACGGAACTGGAATACAAGCGCGTGATGAATCTCGTCACCAAAAAGAAGATGTCTTTTGCAGATGCGAAAAAGCAGGCTGAAAAAGAAGTGCTCGCTGCGTTTGACGTGAATGCGAATGATGGCGATTCTGCCTTGTTCGAAGACTTGGACGTCTTTGAAAAGGGTAAAGAGAATGTTGCGCTCCATGATGTGAGCGTGATGTTGCAGGCTGATTTAGACGCTACGAAACTTGCGGAACGCTTGGAAAACATTGCCGCCGACATCGCGAAAGATGGCAAATGGGATGACCGCGCTTCTGTCATTCCCGCCTCGAGCGGGAATCTCCCCTCTTCGTCATCTTCGAAACAGGGTTCTTCGTCATCCTCTTCCCCAAACGTCATCCTGAGCTCTAGCGAAGGATCCAGTAACGATACAAAAGACTCTTACTTGAATCCGAATATCAATTACGGTGAAATGACAGACCCGCGTGACGGACAAGTTTACAAGACGGTAAAAATCGGTGACCAAATTTGGATGGCTCAGAACCTCAACTATGCGGATAGTGTAAAAATGCCGAGCTTGAAAGGAAAAAGCTGGTGCTTCAATAACGATCCTGAAAAATGTGCGATAGGCGGACGTCTTTATACTTGGGCCGCTGCCATTGATTCTGTGAAGCTGGCTACGGATAAGGACAATCCTGTAGATTGCGGTGATGGTAAGTTATGCGGTCTTATCGGGCCTCTGCAAGGTGTTTGCCCGGATGGATGGTTTCTCCCGTCGGAAAAAGAATGGTCCAAAATGTGGTCGGTGGTTGCGGATGGGGTATCGCAAGATAAATCAGGTGTTTTATTTAAGACGAAAACGGGCTGGTCAGGAAATGGTAATGGAACGGATGTTGCGGGTTTTTCTGCAATACCGGCAGGATATAGAAATGGATCTTTTATTAGTTGGGGCTCGGTTGCGTATTTTTGGAGCTCTGCAGAGGATAATGGATATTTAGCGGATTGGGATTATAATCCTGCCATTGCTCACAATAGATCAGTAAATACCACGGATTATTGGAGTATGGGTGGCGTTCGTAAGTCTATGGGGCAATCGGTACGTTGTGTCAAGGGCGAGTCGGCTCCGGTATTTTTAGAAAAGGAAGAATCTCCTAAAGATACCTACTTGAATCCTAATATAAAATATGATTCGATTGTTGATCCTCGTGATGGAAAGGTTTACAAGACCGTGAAAATTGGCGACTATGTGTGGATGGCTCAAAACTTGAGCTATAAAACAACGGGGCGTTATTGCTACAAGGATAGCGTGAAATATTGCAATATCTACGGAGGACTTTATACGTGGTCTGCGGCCGTAGGAAATTCCGAGAGCGAATGTAAATCCAAGGAGTCTTGTAAAATACAGGGAATTTGCCCGGATGGCTGGCATATGCCTGACACAACTGAATGGAAAAAACTCTACTTATCAGAGGGTGATTCTGGATATGTCTTGCAGGCTAAGGGCTTTAAGAATTGGGCGTTTGCGACAGATGATTATGGATTTTCGGCGCTCCCGGCTGGAAACTGGTTTAATGACGGCTACTATAATTTCGGTTATACTGCTGATTTTTGGATGGCAACTAGGAAAAATGGTGGAGAACCTTATTATTGGGATTTGGATTATGATGCTGAAAGAACTGGATTTAAAACGCTGATTAGTTCTCAAATGAGACTTTCTATCCGTTGCCTAAAGGATTATGATTTTGTAACAAGTAGTTCCAGCAGTTCCGTACGATCTTCTAGTTCTATTGAGGCGTTGCCGGCTTGCAAAACGGAAACAGAAGATAATTGTGAATATGGAACATTGAAGGATGCCCGCGATGGTCAAACTTACAAGACTGTGAAAATCGGCAATCAGATTTGGATGGCGGAAAATTTGAACTATGCATACACTAGTATTCCTTATAAATATGAGGAGAACGGTGAGGTGTATACCTCCGATTCCGTTAGCTGGTGTTATGATAATGATCCTGCCAACTGTGCCAAGTTCGGTCGTCTTTACACTTGGGCAGCGGCCATGGATTCCGTAAAGACTGGTTGTGGTAACGGTAAGGTTTGCGGTCTTACGGGTACTGTGCAGGGGATTTGCCCTACCGGTTGGCATTTGCCCAATATGGAGGAATGGTTTTCCCTGTTCTTGGCTGTGGGCGGAGATCCTGAGGCTGCGCTGGGTAGCCATGAAACGGCGGGCCTCAAACTCAAGTCCCAGAGCGGCTGGAATAATGATGGTAACTGTGTAAGCAACAGCGACGCTTTTGGTTTCAGTGCTGTGCCTGTTGGCTTCAGGAACTTCAATGGCGATTTCAGAGACCACCCGTTGAGAACTTATAATGATGAATCTGTCTGCGATGGCCTTGGCACGTGGTTCTGGACTTCTATGGATCAGGTTAAGGATGACGCGGACGTCATATACTTGTATGGTGGCACGGAGGGTGCGTACCATAATTGTGGTGAGAAGTACCTCGGTTTCTCAGTCCGCTGCGTAAAGGACTAATGAATTTTAATAAAGATTAATTCGTGTTTGGAAAAGGAGAAGGTTTAGTATGAATATGTGGTTGGTTAAAAAATGCCTCCGTATTGCGGAATCGCTGATTGCTGTGGCGATGCTTTGGGCTTGCACCTCGTCTAATGATGATGGCGGTTTTGCTGGCGGCACCACAGAAGATGCGGGAATTATTGCCGATTTGAACGTGGCTGGCGTGACGCAGAAGGGGCCGTTTGTCAAGGGCTCTGCCGTGACCGTGCAAGGAATCGATTGCAAGACGCTGGAACTGACGGACGAACATTTCGAAGGCAAAGTCAAGAGTGATAAAGGTGAATTTGTTGTTGATAGTGTTACTTTGTCGTCTACATGTGCCGTGTTCGAAGTCTCGGGATATTACCTCAACGAACTCACCGGAAAGAAGTCTTCGGAAAAGCTGACGCTCCATGCGTTGACAAACCTCAAGGATCGTGAGAATGTGAACATCAACGTGCTCACGGAATTGGAATATGAACGCGTGATGAACTTGGTGAATGATGGCGGCAAGTCTTTTGCTGATGCGAAAAAGCAGGCCGAAAAAGAAGTGCTTGCATCGTTTAACGTCAAGGGCAACGTCGCGGAAGCTGAAGACTTGAACATCTTTGAAAAGGGCGAAGGCAATGCGGCTCTCTTGGCCGTGAGCGTGATGGTGCAGGCAAGTGCAATCGAAGCAAAGCTCGCGGAACGTTTGGATGAATATTCTGCCGCAATTTCGCAGAACGGCTCGCTAGATGCTGATGCGAAAAAGGAGTTTGCAAAATGGGCTACTACAGCTGTGGCTAGTGGCAAACTTGATACAATCCGCAAGAATATCGAAAGCTGGGGCTATGCCGATGATGTCCCGCCGTTCGAAACGTACGTGAAAGCCATTGCTAATGGCGACAGCGTTACGCTGAACGGCAAGGGAGATTCCGGCTCGGGGGCCGGAACGACAAGTTCATCCCGTCATTCCGGGCTTGACCCGGAATCCAGCAGCAGTAAGGATGGTTCTATCTACGATGCGGTAAAGAATACGTTGACAGACTCTCGTGACGGGCAAGTTTACAAGACTGTGACGATTGGCAATCAAATCTGGATGGCGCAAAACTTGAATTACAAAACGGAGTTCAGTTATTGTTATAACGATTCTTCGAAGTACTGTGATAAGTATGGGCTGCTTTACACTTGGGCTGCCGCGATGGATTCTGCCAAGACGGGTTGCGGTGATGGCAAAATATGCTCGCCGACTTTGCCTGCTCGAGGAGTTTGCCCCGATGGGTGGCATTTGCCGAGCAAGGAGGAATTGGCTGCATTGTATGATGGTGTGGGCGGTGGAGAACCTCTCATGTCCAAGACCGAATGGTCTAGTAATAACGGAACAGACGACTATGGCTTTTCAGTGTATCCCGCAGGTAAATACTATCCTTATTCGAACCTGGAAAAATACACCTCTCTAGGAAATTATACCGCTTTTTGGAGTTCCTCTGAGCAAGACGCCTTGTCCGCACATATCCTGGAATTTATGGGTATACCGAGCGGCATGTCTCCTTACGGCAAGGGAACCGGGCTTTCTGTTCGTTGCGTCAAAGATTCCGGCTCGGAGGCCGGAATGACAAGCTCATCGTCTTCGATTCCTCGCAATGACGTAAGCAGTTCATCATCCTGGAGCGGAGCGATAGGATCCGGTGATAGCGTTTATTTTGATTGGAGTCTTCCGAAAGAAACTTACTTAAATCCTAAAATCAAATACGATTCCATTGTCGATTCCCGTGACGGACAGGTTTATAAAACTGTGAAAATCGGTAAGTATAATTGGATGGCAGAAAACCTGAATTACACCGATAGTGTAAAGACTCCGAATTTAAAGGAAAATAATTGGTGTTATGGAGATAAGTTGGAAAATTGCAAAGTGACGGGACGCCTTTACTCATGGTCGGCGGTGATTGCTGCGGGTGAACATGAGTGTGGTGTCGGAATGAGTTGCAAGATTAGAAGCCGTGTGCAGGGAATTTGCCCCAGTGGTTGGCATCTGCCGGATACATCGGAGTGGAGCGAATTGATAAGTGCTGTGAATGGTCGAACTTTTGCGGGCAAAATGCTTAAATCGCAATCGGGGTGGCTTAACGAAGGGAACGGCTTGGATGCTTTTGGCTTTTCTGCAATTCCTGGGGGTTCAAGGGTCGGCTATGTGAACCAAGTATATGAATTTGAAGGCTGGAATGCGTATTTTTGGAGTTCTATGGAACGCGATAGCGCCCTTGCGTATTCCATGAACATGGACACCGGCCTCGATGGTGCAACTTATGGTTCAGCTAGCAAGGATTATGGATTTTCAGTTCGGTGCGTCGAAAATTACGTGATTGCATCGTCAAGCAGTTCTTTGAGTTCAAGCAGTCGCTTGGCGGAATCTAGTAGTAGCGAAAACTTTGATTGGAGTGTTCGTAAATTTGAATATTTGAATCTTGATAAGGCAAATTATGACGAATTTAAGGATAAACGGGATGGCAAAATTTATTTGACTGTGGAAATTGGTAGCCATGTATGGATGGCGGAGAACTTGAATTATGCTGATAGCGCAAGAACGCCAAGCTTAAAGGGAAAAAACTGGTGTTATGATAATAAAGAACAACGTTGCGATGTTGCGGGCCGCCTTTACACTTGGGCTGCGGCGATTGATTCTGTTGCTTTAGCTTCTAATGTGGGAAATCCAATGACTTGCGGTTCTAAAAGTCCGTGTGCTCTTTCGGGTAAGGTGCAAGGAATTTGTCCAGAAGGATGGCATTTGCCTGATACAACGGAATTTAGAGACCTGTTTAATGCCGCTGGCGGAATTTCAGAATTGGGAGCGGTTCTTAGATCTCAAACAGGCTGGGTCGAGAGCTTCATGACTCCAACAGATGGTCTTGGGTTTAGTGCAATCCCTGCGGGAAAGAGGCTTGCAGACGGAAACTTCCGTTATGTTGGTAGTTATACGGATTTCTGGAGTTCTACTATTCGGAGTCAAGAAGATAAAGTCTACTCCTTTATTATGTCCTATTCCGGTTTGAATGAAAATGCGGGATTTGCCACCAATGTAGGTAAGGACGAGGCTATCTCTATCCGTTGCGTAAAAGATTAAAAAAAAGAGAAATTTATGAAATGGAATAAACTAACTGCTTTTGTCTCGTTTGCCCTTTTGTTTTGGGCGTGCTCCGAAAGTGATAACGTCTCTGGAGAAAATCGTACTGCATCGGGAATGTCAATTCCGTGCAATAGTGACGATTGCGATTATATGACGGATGAACGCGATGGAAAAAGCTATAGGATTGTGAAAATTGGTGATCAATGGTGGATGGCTGAAAATTTGAATTTTGATTACAAAGTAGATTCTATGTCTGCTGAGTATAGGGAAAAAATTGCACCTATTGCATATATGGTAAATGACTCTACTTTTGAAACTTTCTGCAATACAGATGATTGTACTGTGTATGGCCGTTATTACACGTGGGCCGCTGCAATGGATGGAGCTGCTGTTTTCTCCGATGATGGTATAACTTGTGGCTTTGGCAAGGCTTATCCACTCGAAAATGGGAGGTGCTGTCGTTATGTAAGTTATTGTTATCCGTCATACCCTATTCGCGGAGTTTGTCCTAAAGGCTGGCATCTGCCTTCTAATGATGATTGGAAAAAACTTTATTCTGTGGTGAAATATCATTATGCAATGCATGCGAAGGGGTTTGAGGAATGGTCTGATGCGACAGATGCTTTTGGCTTTTCGGCGCTCCCTGCGGGTGGAAACAGCAAAGGAAAATTTTATGATGTTGGTTCATTTGCATATTTCTGGAGTTCTGGTGACAGCAGTTTGACAACCTCCAATTGTTGGTATCTGAATGCAGGTGCAGCGGGAATTATGAGTGGGGATTCTGAACGTGGTCGCTTCAACGTCCGTTGTGTAAAAGACTAGGTGTATTGCAATCGTAATGGTTTGTTAATACATATAAGGGAATTATTATGAACTTGAGTAAGTTATTTGCGGTGTTGTCCCTCACGTCTTTATTCTGCGCGTGTGCCGATGATAACAATGTTTCCGGTGCAGACGATATTTCGTCCACTTCGGAAATTGAATATAGCAGTAGCGATAAAGATTCCGATTCAGAGGGTATGACGAGCAGCAGCAAGAAAAATGAGTTGTCGTATTCGAAGGAAAGCGAAAAAAAATCTTCATCTTCTCAAAAAGCTGCTACGAGTTCTAGCGCTGATTCGACAAGTTCGCCAATAAGCTCATCCGCTGAAAGCTCGTCAGCCCAGTCTAGCAGCAGTGAAAAAACTGCGTCATCGTCTTCAAGTTCACTGAATGCACCCGCGTCTTCGAATAGCTATTTGAATCCTGATATTACATACGGAACGTTCATTGATACTCGTGATGGTAAAACTTACAGAACGACAAAAATTGGTGAAATGGTATGGATGGCCGAGAACCTCAATTATGCCGATAGCGTAAAGACACCAATCTTGAAAGATCGAAATTGGTGCTATGGCGATAGACCTAAAGATTGTGAAACTTTTGGTCGCCTTTATTCATGGTTTGCAGCGATTGATTCTGTTGCGCTTGCGACGGACAAGAAAAATCCAATAGATTGCGGTTATGGGGAAATTTGCAACCTTCCAGAAAAGGTGCAGGGAATTTGCCCTAGTGGCTGGCATTTGCCGAATAGAAATGAATGGGAATATCTTTTTGAAGCGATTGGCGGACAGGAGCCTTTGGGCGGTATGGTGCTCAAGGCGAAAAAGAGTTGGAAAAAGCCAGGATATGACACGTATGGATTTTCTGCGCTTGCAGGTGGCCTTAGGGAAAGTGGCGGGCAATATCTTTATGAGGGTACGTGTGGGTACT
>CAMJNF010000050.1 GCA_946407235.1 uncultured Fibrobacter sp.
TACACCGCATTAAAGGAGGACGCTTAATGATACTTAATGGAAACAACATAACAAAACAATATACACGACGTGGCGAAAAATTTAATGCGGTCAACAACGCTGATTTCTTCGCTTGGTCAGGAGATTTCACCGTCATCTTCGGAGAATCTGGAAGTGGCAAAAGTACTCTCTTGAACGCGCTTGCCGGCGTTACCGCACCGACATCAGGGAACGTCGAACTTGACGGGCAGCCGCTCTTTAAATTAAACGATGAAGATCTCGCACGTTTACGCAACGAGCGCATCGGTTACATACCGCAAAATGCAGCAAGCCTTTCTGCATTTACTGTCGCCGAAAATATCACTTTGACTTCGACCTTGTACAACAAGAAAATCGACAAGGAACATATCAAAGCGCTATTGAACAAGCTTGGCATTGCGCACCTCGCCAATGAACACCCGCAAAATCTTTCCGGTGGTGAATTGCGCCGTGTCGCTATTGCACGTGCTCTAGCCAACAAGCCAGACTTGATCATCGCCGACGAACCAACAAGCAATCTCGACGAAGAAAATAGCCGCAAGGTTTACAGCCTCTTCGCAAGGCTTGCGCGGACAGGAGTAGCCGTCATCATTGCCACGCACGACAAAAATGCATTCGGTTACAGCAACCGCGTTTACCATATGAAATCAGGCTCGCTAGTCCCTGACATTGGAGAATACGGCAATCTGTAAAATTCTAACTTTAGGTCATGAAACTTCTCATCATCTATTTTCTCGTCCTTGGATTCATCTGCATCCGCGACTTGTTCAAGGTCAAGAATTTCGACGATTACGTCGTTGCAGGCCGTAAACAAAGTTCGCCGTTCGTTTTCATGAGCCTCATGGCCACCGTCCTTGGGGCTTCTGCAACGGTGGGCATCGCCGCACGCGCCGAAAGCATCGGCTTTGCCGCATTCTGGTGGCTTGGCGTTGGCGCTATCGGATTTTGGTTCCAAGCTGCATTCCTCAGCAAATCCGTTCACGATCTTGACGTTCGAACGCTCCCCGAAATCGCCGAAAAGACAGTCGGGAAAACCGGACGAAAACTTGTCGCTTTTATCATTGCCGTTTCATGGATTGGAATTATCGCAGCGCAATTCGCTGCAGTTGCAGGATTTATAGGACTTGTACTTGGGCACAATGCAGGCACACAGTCCGTTTTGATTACAGCCGTCATCGTGATTGTCTATACATTATTGGGTGGGCAGCTTTCTGTTGTCCGCACCGATGCACTGCAATTTGGAATTTTGACACTCGGATTTTTTGCTACCGCTATATACCTGTTCGGCGGATTTTCTAACAACACTGCCGCGGCTTCCGCCGGCCTTGCCACTTTTGGGAACTTCAATCTTTTAAACGAAAAATTTAGTTTCGCCGATTTAGCGATGATGCTATTCACTGTTGGAGGCGCTTATTTCCTTGGACCCGATGTCATTTCGAGAAACCTCGTTGCAAAAGATTCTAGCACCGCACACAAAGCCGTTATCGCAGGCAGTTTCGCCATTCTCATCTTTAGCGTGATTATCGTTTTGCTCGGCATGTGGGCAGCAACATTCGCCCCGAACGCAACCGGCGCGGCAGTCAATCCGCTTTTCCGCCTTGTCTCCGGCGCACTCCCGTTACCACTCGCAGCATTACTTTCCATTGGACTTTTATCGGCATTACTTTCTTCTGCGGACACATGCCTGATCAATTCTGCCGCCATTTTCGGAAGTGACATTCTAAACACACGTCGCATTTCCGCTGTACGCTTACTCGTTGTCGCCATCGGCATTATCGCAACATTTCTCGCACTCCAGGGCAAAGATATCATCGGGCTTTTGACAATGGCCTATTCCGTCTACACGCCGGGAATTGTCGCCCCGCTCGCCGTCGCGATTATCGCGCACAAAAAATTCAATATCAAAAAATCGTTGTGGTACACAGGCGTTTGCATCGGTGGACTTTTCGGACTCATTCCAGCAATTCTAGCATCTACCGCAAAAATTGCAACACCAGCATACATTCCACACATCGGAATCGCGATTTCACTTGCATTTGCAATCGCAAGTTTGAAAAGAAAATAAAAACGCCCAACGATTTAAATCGAACCGATTTTTACAACTTCATCGCATATTTGACATATCGCAGTGCGATGCGTTACAAATATCATCGTTTTTTCAGGGAACATTTCAAACAAGCGTTGATACAGTTCTCTTTCAGTCGCTTCATCAAGCGAGGCACTGATTTCGTCGAATAGCAAAATATTCCCCGAGCGCAACAGTCCGCGGGCAATTGCAATACGCTGCGATTGGCCTTCGCTTAGGCCTCGCCCGCGCTCACCCAATTCCGTATCTAGACCTTTAGGTAAATCAAAGACGAAATCAGCACACGCGGCATGCAACGCATGCCGCAGCTCGGCGTCTTCGACACCGGGCCTCGCAAACTGCAAATTATGCCGTATAGTACCGCTCATCAGCGTATTGCCCTGAGGAATATAAACAAATTCTTTACGAGTTTCCTTTGCGACTACACGAGGAGACTTATAGGCTCCTTCTTCGGAATACACCACCGCTTTACCATCATAAGGCTCAACAAATCCAAGTAAAATTCTAAACAGAGTCGTCTTTCCAGCACCTGTTTCGCCCATAATCGCAGTTTTGCTTCCAGGTTTAAAATCATGTGAAAAATGCAAAAGAACATTTTCATTTTTTTCCGAATCATCACTTGCACCATAAGCAAAACTCACATTTTCAAAACGAACACCCAATTGCGTATTTTCCCGCGATTGCGGAACATTTTGCAAAACAGATTCACCTTGCAAACATTCTTCAACACCGCATTTCAATTCATCCAAGCGATCTACGCTAGCCGTCGAATGCACCAATTGCGGGACCATTCTCAAAAGAGACAAAATCGGGTGTTGAATTTGTCCGACCAACTGTAGAAAAGAAGTCATTGTACCAACAGTAATCAATCCGTCACGTAATCCAAGACCACCCCATACAAACGCAAACAAGTATCCCATTCCAAAAGCAAAGCCAAGCGAAAAACGCGACACCGTCGTAAACCGCGTACGTCGCAACACATCGTGTTCCAACTTATCTTGCTTTCGTATCAGCAAGTCTGTCACCCAACTTTCGCTTTCGAGAGAACGCATCACCGCATTATACTCTACAGCTTCTTGCACCTGCATTTGAATTTTACTTTCGCCATCACGAATATCAAGCGTCATTTTGCGCAACTTGCGTGATACAATTTTTCCAAGCACAATCATTACAGGCGTAAGCAGCAATAAAGCCCAAGCCAGGCGCACATCAAACCACCGCATTAAAAGGAACGCCCCCACGAGTTGCACGCCCGTCACAATCATCTGCGGAATCGTTTCAATCGCAGATACACAAACGTTATCGACGTCTTTCATGAGTCTCGACGAAATATCGCCGGAATGCAAATTCTGACCATCATACAGTTTTCGTACAAACAACAACTCAAAAAACTTGAGACGCAATGCATTCGATTTACGCACCATTGCACTTGCATTCATGTAATAATACACAAGTCTAAGTACAATAGATCCAACAACCGTAAGGACCAAAAAAACAATCATACGGATAACATCATCGTTTGTTCCCGTACGAATCGTCTCATCAATAAAAAGCTTACTGAGCCATATCATCAAAAGTCCAAGCGCAACACGCCCGACCCCCACCATCACACGGATGGTGATATTTGCACGGAATCCGCGCAATTCACGCCACAGCCAAGCTACATACTTCATTCAACAACATTCACTTTTTTCCATTCATCAACAATCAAAGCCACATCTTTCAGAGCATCATCACGCTCCACATCATACTCTTCACAAAGAGCATCCGCAAGACTTTCAACCGAAAAATCACCTTGCAATTCAGATTGCGTCCACAACCACGCCGCCGTTTCGTTCAAACAAAGAAGTCGTCCAAAATCAAGAGCACCTATCCCCTCGCCCATAATTACTTGTTCCCCACAAACATCACGTAGCACAAAACCCTTTTTTATTTTCATAATTTCACCCTCTTATAAATCCAAAGAAAATACCGTCTAAAAGGTAATAGAATATACCAAAGTTTTGCGGCTAACCGCCGCCAAAGCACCTCTAACGAGCGTTTTTTCCCGGCAGCGTTCACAACGTACACAACTTTAGCCTTGATATCATCAATATTGCAATGTTCTCGCATTGCCAAATTGCCATCGCCCATCAACGTGACACGGTCTCCATCCAGAGCCACAATACGATGAATCACATAATTTCCCGTATTCACTTTTGCAAGCACAACGCTTCCACACTTAAAGTTTACGGGACGTTCGAGTATAACTTTTTCAGAACCGCCCACAATAAAAGGCAACATACTCACGCCTTTCACAGGGAACGTTACCGCAACGCCATCACCAACTAGGCGAATCGCTTCAGACATTATAAAATCATCAGAAATCATGTGATGGCCTCACAACAAATTTTAGCGGCAGCCTCATCGGGCAAGCATTCCAAATACCATACGGGTACATGCGAAGCCAGTGCATTCTCAGTATAATGCAAGCCATCTGCAATTACTTTATCCCAACGTTTTCCAGAAATACTCGGCAATAACGCCGCATACGCCGACACCCCGCGTAAACGAGAAATTTTATTATACGGAGCCTGTTCAAGCAAAACAAATCCTCCAATCAAGAATTCCTGATTTTTATAGCATGGAGTTTTTCCGCTCCACGGACTTCCATACACTTTAGCGACTGCACCGTTTTCAAAAAAACGAACCACAGGATTATCATCATTCAATAATTCCGAGCCCTCATTATAGCGTAGCCACAATCTCGCATGGGTACTTTTTCCCGTTCCACTTTTACCCAAAAACAAATAGCCCCGTTCACGATACGTCACAACTGCGGCGTGGAATAATGCCGTTCCATATCTTGCCGTAGCAAGCGCATACAAGACCATTATCGCATTATTAACGGCAAATCTATTTGCGCCTTTAGACGTTTCTTCTGCAAGATAAATAGTCGCCGTTTTATAATCAGGCGAGCAAAGCAATGTTCCCATAGAAAGACCATTCAATATAAATTCAAACGTCGACTGATTTTTTACCGTATGGCCACAGACAATAATTTGACCTTCTTCGTCTTGTCGAGTCTCTTCAACGTACTCAACATTGATACCGCACTCAATTGAAAGCGAAAAAGAAACATCAGATTCAGAAATAGAATCCACATTTTCCACAGCAAATGGTTCATAATTTTCCATTTGCACAAACATCTCGTCATTTACATCAACAGAAAAAAGATGTTCAGCCACAATGTAATATTTTTTCGCCATAAGCCCCTTCTAACGATACACTTCCCAAATCGAAAATTTTCGCAAACGAATACGCAATGAAATAGATTTTACAAACACTTTCCAATAATAGATTTCATGCCAAATCATTTCTAGAGGATCAAACGAAAACAATCTCAAGACGCGCCTTTTTTTATTCATCCAAGCCTGTATAAAATTGTTTTCCACAACTACATATGAATTGCCAAAATTTCCGCCTTCACCAATTTCGGCAAGCATCTTTTTCCCGAGCCTTGCATTTGGAGCACACAGCATTTTCGATTTTTCCAAACCAAGAATAAAATGCAAAAGCCACATAAGAGCACTCGCCGACCGATACATTCCAAACTTTTTTAAATTTGCAGCGACTTCGCGCCGTTCTACTTCTGTAGATTGTTGCAACAAGATATAGTAATCAACAATTTGTTTAAAACCTATTCCGCATTCTAAAAAATGTCTTTGGATGTGCGACAATTGCATGACAAGTGCAAATTTAATCGAGGGCACACAAAAGCCTTCAGGAACAACTTCCGACCTTAGCATTTCTCTTTCTAAATAACGTTGCATGCGCGCATTCTTAAAATAATTGAAATTACCAGAAGACACTCGATAATGAACTTCAACAAAAATTCCATTATCAACAAAATGAACATGATGGTCAACAAAAAGCTCGTAGCCTTCTGTTTTAAAGCCCATCGATTCTAGCAAATCAACAACTTTCGCCTTACCGCAATCAACCCATAAATCAATATCACCCACTTGCCGCGCATAAGGGTTAGGATAAAGTCTAGCATTCGCAGGCCCTTTGAGCACAACAGCTTTATAACCACGCTCCGCAAACAATTGTGTCAACCGAGAAGCTTCGCTATTCAAACGAATATTTTGACCTTTAATCGTTTCCGCTTCACTAGCCCACTGGAAAATCAAATCCATGGAAGGACGCAAATCCTGAGGCAACTTGCGCACAGCATCATATAAAATTCCTGCAAGCAACTGTTTCAATGCATTTTCATGCAAGCGTTCCCATTCTTGATCGCTCAACTTTTTTGAAAACAGCAACGAATCAGGCCGACAAAGAGCCATTCGCAAAAGTTCAAATAGAGCCTCGTATTCGCAGGAATCCATAAGGGGACCTCTAAAAAATGACGAATACCGGAGACATTTGCCACTTTAAATAACGGACTTGCACGATGCGCCGCAGCCAAATTTTCGAAAATAAATTTTCAGAGGAGAGCATAAGTTAAATGTATAAAAATTCCAAGCGTACAGAGCAAAACCATAGCAAATAGAAAAAGCCGCGAGATAATCCCGCGACTTTCCCTGTCTACTTCTAACTTCCGACTGTCTACTAATAGATGAACAACATTTCCCTGTACTTCGGCAAAGGCCAGAGTTCGTCGGAAACGAGTTTTTCCAAGCTATCGACTTCCTTGCGAAGCGCAGCAATTGCATCAACGATGCCTTCATGGAGTCCGCCAAGAGCATTTTCCATCACGTCGATTGCTGCCGTCAAACGTGTCAAGCCTTCGCCAAGGGATTTCGCGTAGCCATCGAGACCCGGGAAACCTTGATTCAAGGCCATTTCATTTGTTTTGAGCGCATTAGAATAAGCTTCAACGACCTTCGGCAAAATGATATTCTTTGCCATATCGCGAGCAATTTCACCTTCGATGTGGATGCGCTTGTGGTAATCTTCCACATTCACTTCGTAACGGGAAACCATTTCGGCACGATTCATCACGCCATACTTTTCGAAGAGGGCGATGTTTTCTTCCTTCGTCAAAGCCTTGAGCGCTTCCATCGAAGTGCGGATGTTCGGGAGGCCGCGCTTTTCGGCTTCCTTCACCCATTCGTCCGTATAGCCATTTCCGTTGTACAAGATGCGCTTGTGTTCCTTCACGATCTTTTGCAAAATCTTCTGGAGCCCCGTATGGAAGTTCTTGTCATCGAGCTTTTCGAGTTGTTCGGCAATCATGTCAAACGCCTCGGCTACAATCGTATTCAGAACAACGTTCGGTTCAGAGCAGCTTTGGCTTGAGCCCGGTGCGCGGAATTCGAACTTGTTGCCCGTAAACGCAAACGGCGAAGTTCTGTTGCGGTCGGTTGCGTCACGCGGGAGCGGCGGAAGCATATCGGAACCGAGCTTCATGGCACCCGCTTGCTTGCTGGATTTGGGCACGCCTTGTTCGAGCTGTTCAATCACGTCGGTGAGTTGGTCGCCAAGATAAATGGAAATAATTGCCGGAGGAGCTTCGTGAGCGCCGAGACGATGATCGTTACCAGCACCTGCGCAAGTCATACGGAGCAAATCTGCATGCGTATCGACGGCATACATGATGGCGCAAATGGCTGTAAGGAACACGGCGTTCTGATGCGGGTCCTTGCCCGGATTGAGCAAATTGCCCTTACCATAAGAAAGGCTCCAGTTGTTGTGTTTGCCGGAACCGTTCACGCCTGCAAACGGCTTTTCGTGCAACAAGCAAACGAGACCGTAGCGGTCCGCCACATTGCGGAGCGTTTCCATCACGAGCATGTTGTGGTCGCAAGCGAGGTTCACTTCTTCAAAGAGCGGGGCAAGTTCGAACTGAGCCGGAGCCACTTCGTTGTGGCGCGTCTTTGCCGGAATTCCGAGCTTCCACAGTTCCTTTTCCACATCGTTCATAAAATTCAAGATGCGGCTCGGGATGCTGCCAAAGTAATGGTCATTCATTTGTTGGTGCTTTGCAGGAGTTGCACCGAAAATCGTGCGGCCAGCCTGGTACAGGTCCGGGCGTTGCAGATAAAATCTCTTGTCAATGAGGAAGTATTCTTGTTCGGCGCCAAGCGTAACAGTCGTCTTCTTCGGACCAGCCTTAAAGCAAGTCATGAGGCGGCGAGTCGACTTGGAAAGCGCTTGCAAGCTGCGGAGAAGCGGAGTCTTCTTGTCAAGAGCTTCACCCGTGTAGCTGCAAAATGCGGTCGGGATGCAGAGCGTAGCACCATTGCCGTGACGCTTGATGAACGCCGGGCTCGTCGGATCCCAGGCCGTATAGCCACGAGCTTCGAACGTAGAACGGAGTCCGCCGCTCGGGAAGCTAGAAGCATCCGGTTCGCCAACAATCAAGTTCTTGCCGCTGAACGTCATGATAGCCTTGCAGCCAGACGGTTCAAGGAAAGAATCGTGCTTTTCAGCCGTAGAGCCGGTCAAAGGCTGGAACCAATGCGTAAAGTGCGTAGCACCGCGATCCATTGCCCAGCGCTTCATGGCATGGGCGACATCGCCAGCGATGCTCGGGTCAAGAGCGACACCCTCATCGATCGTTGCAAGCAACTTTTCACAAATGTCCTTCGGGAGGTAAATGCGCATGGCATCGGCATTGAAAACGTCTTCGCCATAGAAATCGACATTCGCAGGAGCGGCAGACATCACTGCACTCACCGGAGCAGTTGCGATATCGTAGATGGCCTTATTACGACTATTGTTCATTTTTTTACCCTATTCTATCAATGTCTCTGTCCAGCCATCCTTTTTTTGTCATCCCCGATTTATTCGGGGATCTCCATCTCGTTTTTTGAAAAGGAGGTGCCCGCTTTCGCGGGCATGACAAAGCAAATCAACTAATCCAGAATAGCAGAACACTGACTTTTTGTTTTACGAACTATAAGTTAGCAATGGTTTTGGAGCTTTGCACTGTACAAAATCGCCTATTTTTTGCGCATTTTATTACATTTTTGTAAAATTATATCACTTTATTACGTTTTTGTAAAGCAAACGACAAAATATTTGCTATATTAACCCCGTTCATCTCTCCTAGAGCTGCGTCGGGCAACAGCAGGCCCGGCGCAGCAATAGAGATTTCCCGAAAAACCAAATGGATATTGAAGCTCTTGAAAACACGACTTTCGCGGCCATCGTCGAGAAAATCCAAAAGGTTCGCAAGCGTGGCGAGCTTCTTGAAAGTATTCAAGGGATTTTAAAGAAGAATTTTGAATCCATCGAAACAGAGCACCAGATCGAGTGCCAAAAAATCCGCAACATCATCGAAGGGATCCCGGGAGAACTCATCGGCAACACCCGCGAAATGCGTGAGGTGAGCAAACTCGTACGGCAAATCGCCCCTACAAGCGCAACAGTCCTTATCCGCGGCAAGGCGGGTACCGGTAAAGAATATGTTGCCCGCAGCATTCACGAGCTTTCGGACCGCAAGCAAAGTCCATTCATCGCGCTCAATTGCGATGCCCTTAGCGAAGGCGCGAATTCCTTCGAAAGCGAACTTTTCGGCTTTGAACGCGGAGCATTCACAGGTGCCACCAACCGCCACATCGGCAAGGCAGAACAAGCAAACGGAGGCACGCTTTTTCTAGATGAAGTCGCAGACTTGCCACTCCCCGCGCAAATCAAGCTTTTGCAATTTATTCAAGAACAAAGTTTCAAGCGTTTGGGGAGTAACATCGTCCAACGCAGTAACGTGCGAATTATTGTAAGCACCGGCAAGAATCTAGAAGCCATGATGCAACACGGCACGTTCCGCGAAGACCTTTACTACCGCTTGAACATTTTTCAGATTTCGCTCCCCGAGCTCATCCAGCGCAAAACCGACATTTTGCTTTTGGCCGACCATTTCATCGAAAAGATGAACTTGAAATACGGCAAGAAAATTTTGCGTTTAAGCACGCCCGCCATCGACATGCTCATGAGCTATCACTGGCCGGGAAATGTACGCGAACTTGAAAACTGCATCGAGCACGCGTGCCTCGCCACCACGGACGTTTGCATCAACGCCTACGATTTACCGCCGACGTTGCAAACCGACGTCACCTCGGGAACTTCCGTACTCCCCGAAGGCAACAGCCCACTCGCCACGCTGATGGATAGCTACGAGCGTGAAATCTTAAGCGAAGCACTCCGCCGTCATGACGGTAACATGAGCGCCGCCGGCCGCGACCTTTCCGTAAGCCCGCGCATGATGCTATACAAAATAAGGCGGCTTGGAATAGCCGCCTCGAATTAAGCAAATTGTCACACCGACCAAAGCGTCGGAAAATCAAACAATTATCTCACAAGAGCGATGCCGTAAACCGGGAGCATGTCCTTCGGAGAGTCAATCTTTGTAGCCTTCTTGCCATCATAAGAATAAAGGCCACCCTTAGAGCCACGATCACCGATGTAGAGAATGCCGTCAACATCATCAAAAGCGAGAGAGCCTTCGACATCCGACACGCCGGAAACCTTTTCAGCACTCTTTTTGGAGAGATCAACCTTCATCAAAGGAACATCGCCATAGGCCTTATAAACAGCTGCGTAAGCGACGTTTTCTTCAGAGTCTACAATGAAAGAATAGACACCACCGCCGAGTTTCTTTCCATCAACGACCAAAGAAGAGCTCTTCTTTGCGAAATCAACAACTTCAATACCGCGCTTGTCGTCAGCATCCGTGCCATAGCTAGCATTGTATTCACCCTGAGAAGCAACATAAAGCTTACCCTTGGCAAAGCCCATTGCCATCGGATTCTTCTTGGCAAGCTTAATCGTGTCGAGGAGATCACCGTTGCTAAGCTTGTACAAAGCGAGGAGACCCGGAGCAGGGTAAGCGTAGTTTTCAGAACGCTGGAAGAGAGCAAACAACGTATCACCGCTCACTTCAAGATCAACAAGATTCGGGGTTGTAGCCTTACCCTGATTGAACTTTTTCGTTTCAACGGTTTTCTTAATTTCGCCGTCCTTTACAGACACCTTAACAAACTTTGCGGCACCTTCCAATGCAACCCAGACTTCGTCCTTGTTGGCTTTCACAACGTCACTCGGGTTGGAAGCATCCCCCATGGATTTCTGCCACTTGACTTTATTGTTAGAGACATCCACAAGAGCCAAGTTATCGGCAGCAAGCCTTTCAAGAACAAAAAGGTTGCCATCAATGCCGACAATTTTGGAGTCCTGATTGAACTTGACATTCTTATCAGAAACGCCTTCATCGTCCACCCAGCGGAGTTCACCAGTCTTGTAATCCGAACCGAACACGTAAACCGAAGCCGGCTTTAACGGATCATCATCGGCGGAGGTGGAGCTATCCGAGCAAGCCTGCATGTAGAACGCAAGCGATGTTCCAGCAAGGAGTGTTAAGAGTTTTTTCATTGTTGTACCTCTTTATGTTATCGCCATAAGGGACGTGCATGTTTTGCAGAGTCCTTATCGCGCGGGGCCTAGAACCCCTGTGTTAATGTTAATTTGTATTCCCGCCCCGGAGTTGGGTATGATATATAGGGATTTCTATACGTTTCATTCGTCAAGTTCCGGAGAGCAAAAACAAGTCGTGTTTTTTCAAAAGGTGCATAGCCCAACGCAAAATGGTGCAAATCCACTGCAGGTTGCTTGATGCGATTTGCTCGGTCATCAAAAATTTCAGTGCGGTATTCCGAAGTCCACGTCAAGTCAAAATGATATGGCAGGTCAAATCTCGCCTCGGCATAATATGAACGCGAAGGTTCATTCGGGAGTTGTTTGCCGTTATAATATTTTTCATCGCTACGATCTTCCGCATCTTGGAATGTCGCACGCAAAATCACAGAAAGCCATTTTTTCGGTTTGCTTTCAAGTTCCGCTTCTAGCCCTCGCACATGCGATTCGCCAATATTGACCGGTTTCGAAAAGCCTCCGCTCACAAGCCAATAAATTCCATTTTCCACATGCGTTTCGAAATATGTTGCACGAATTGCGGTATTGCTTTTCGGAATCATATAATAGCCACCGACCTCAAAACGCAACGCCGATTCATCTTTCAAATCCGGATTCGAGAGCATTCCCGGATAGACGCCATAAACTTCCATCAGTTGCGGCATGCGAGCAAAACGGCCAAAGCTCAAATTGCCACCATATCTCGAATCAGGCGCATCATAGCGCACAAAACCGCGGCCCGTCCAAGAAACACTTCGCACATTTTCTGTTTTCAACGACTTCGCTGTCGTGGGCTGCACAAACTTGCCACCATGTACATCATCCTTGACAATCGATGTCGACGCTTCACCGCCAACAGAAAGATTCTTAACAACATCATAAGACACATCGCCAGAGAGATTTGTCGCAACACGCATCAAGTTCCATTTACTCGACGATGTCCCTCGTTTTTCATAATAGGCGGCATCCATCGACAAACGTACATTGGCATCAAGTCGTTCACCAGAGTAATTCGCAACAATTTCTGGAACAAGAGTATAACCTGCAGCGCCATATTCTTGCACGCCCGGCAAATCATAGCCCAAATGGTCTAGCGGATAATAGGAATGCGAAGTTGCCTTTTCATATTTCCCCGCCAACGAAAACTCCAACCAAAGCCAGTTCCAAAGCTGCGGGAGTTCCGCACGATACATTACCTGTGCAAATTCGCCCTTGTAGCCCGCCACTGAAGTTTGGTAATCATCGCGACCTGGATTTCCGCCTTCCGAGCGACTAAAGTTAAAATTCAAAGTCGAAAACACACCATTCGCATGCAAGACGCGAGCTTTGGCAAGTCCAGAATATTCCGTAAATTCTGCGTTCCGGCGCGTATCCGTAAAATCGTCATCGGGATTGTAAGGCGTTCCATTTTCGCTATCAAACTCGTAATCGTTATCGCTATGTCGCACAGATAAAGACGCACTTACCGAGGTGCTATCCGTCAAGCGAGAAAGCAACCGCGTCGAAGTCTCCCACGTGTTATGGCTACCATAGCTCAATAGCACGCGACCCGACTTTTTTTCGTCCGGCTTAAGCACCGCTTCGGCAGGCTTCGAACCTTTCGTGATAAAGTTGATGGCACCGCCAATGCCGCGACCGCCAAACTTCGCCGGCACGCGATCCTTGTAGACTTCAATCTTTTCAATCTGATTCAAGTCAATCGAACCAAAATCAACAGCACCGCCCGATGCATCGTTCAGCGGAATTCCGTCCATGCAAACGACAATGTTCTTCGCCGAAACGCCGCGAATGCTCACGGTCTGGAAACTCCCGACACCGCCCTGACGCGTGTACTGCACGCCCGGAAGTGACGCCAGAACTTCAGCCGCAGAAAGGCCACGGCCTTCCCATGCCTCCGGCGTAACCTCAGCATAGCTCGAAGACGCCTGCAAAGGCTTTACATTTTCAGCAGTCCCCCCGAAAACAGACGACTCGCCCAAATCTTGAATAAACTCTTCGGAAAAACTAGAAACGCTCGCAAGCAGTACGGCCGCGCACACGCGAACGCCTAAGAGACTGCGATTGCACACAGTCAAACACCCACGCAAACGCGTGGCTATGCAAAGCGATGTCTTTCGCACCGTTTAACAACCCGTGGCGCAAAGCGCCCGTTGTGCCTTACAGTTCTTCTGGCTCGGGGATCGCTCTACTCCCAGCTCCTTCACACCCGCCTTTGTGGCAAGCATTGGTTTATGCTGGTTTCGTCCTCCCTTACAGCGGCGGGACCGTTCCCGGCTTTCACGGGATTCTCTTATACCGCATCTTTCGCGACACGATACAGCGTTTTACCGCATAAGGCATTACCTATGAAAAATATAGTAAACAATTCGGGGCATTGTAAACAAAACTTGTCATGCCCGTCACCGAACGGGCATCGCCCTTTCACGAAATCTTACTTTCGCGGTTTCCATTCCGCAAGGATCATGCCCGCAACAATGGCGACAGCCCCCGCAATCGCGACAACTGTAATATGTTCGCCAAGAGCAACCACCGCCGTAATAATCGTCACAAGCGGGATTGCGTAAATGTAATTACTCGCAAGAACCGTTCCAAGCTGCTTCAGCACCTTATTCCAGATGAGGTAGCCAAACATCGACGAAAACACCGTAAGGCAAAGGAAATTGAGCGACACGACAGGCTCCGCAAAGTTCTGCCACGGGACTCCTAAAAAATGTCCCGCACCCGCCTCATTTGGAGCAAGCGCCGTTTCGCCCAGCATAATGATTATCGACGAAAGCGCGCCATAGAAAAACATCTTTCGCGTTATAAACAACGTAGAATATTTTTCATTAAGCGGACGAACAATCAAGGAATAAATCGTCCACATGCATGCCGAGCTGAATGCCAGCAAATCGCCCACCGGCGAAAGCTTTAGAATAAACTTTCCATTCAGCACCACAAGCACCATACCGACAAACGTAATCACACACCCGAGAATCTGTCGTTTGCCAAGACGTTCACTCTTGTAAATGAGCCCGCCAAAAATCATCGTCAATAGCGGATTCGTGCAAACAATCAACGAGACATTGCTCGACGGCGAAATCGAAAGCGCCGTATTCTCCGCCCAAAAGTAAAGCGTGCAACCCGTGAGCCCGCACAAGCACAGAATCAGTTCATGCTTCCAGTTTTCGCAACGGAATTGTTTATGCGTCATCGCAAGCAGCAGCAAGTACGTCACCGTAAAACGCAACGTAAAAATCTGCACCGCCGAGAACCCGTGATTCAAAAGCACCTTCGTGCTCACGAAACTCGTGCCCCAAAACGCAATCGTCCCTATGGCAAGCAAATGCCAAAAAGCGAGGCCGCGCGAAACGTTTGCTAGAGAATCTGGAGTTTTAATCGGAGCCGGTTTCATCAAGCGCAAAGATAAAAAAGATTGATCAAAATCCACAGTTGCCCCACCTCCGAGCAGTCATCCCAAACTAAGGTTGGTGAGCCCACCGAACCATTCCGAGACAGGGGCACCATACCTTCAAGCCCATCTTTCTATAGTTTCAAACTATTACTAATTATAACTTTTCCCTAATTTTGCCCATACTTTCCAACTTTCGAACATTTTCGAAGACCTTTTTTACTAGACTACGCTATAGAATCTAACTATATTACACAACATAAAAAATTTATAAAGGATTCTAAAACATGTCTAAAATCGAAACTCTTTGCATTCAGGGCGGCTGGCAGCCGAAAAACGGCGAACCGCGCGTTCTCCCCATTTACCAGAGCACCACTTTCAAGTACGAAACCACCAACGACATGGCGGACCTGTTCGACTGGAAGGCCAGCGGCTATTTCTACACTCGTCTGCAGAACCCGACCAACGACGCCGTCGCTAACAAGATCGCCGCTCTCGAAGGTGGTGTTGCCGCCATGCTCACGAGTTCCGGTCAGGCCGCAAACTTCTACGCCGTCTTCAACATTTGCGAATCCGGCGACCACTTCATCAGCACTTCCGCTATTTACGGCGGCACGAGCAACCTCTTCTCCGTGACGATGAAGAAGCTCGGCATCGAATGCACATTCGTTGACCAGGACGCTTCCGACGAAGAAATCGAAAAGGCTTTCCGCCCGAACACCAAGTGCTTCTTCGGCGAAACCGTCGCAAACCCGGCAGGCAAGGTTTTGGACCTCAAGCGTTTTGCTGATCTCGCCCACAAGCACGGCGTTCCGATGATCGTTGACAACACCTTCCCGACCCCGATTCTCTGCCGTCCGATCGAATTCGGCGTTGACATCGTGACCCACTCCACGACCAAGTACATGGATGGCCACGCCATGGCAGTCGGTGGCTGCATCGTCGATAGCGGCAACTTCGACTGGGAAGCAAACCACGACCGTTTCAAGGGCCTCACCGAACCGGATCCGAGCTACCACGGCCTCGCCTACACGAAGGCTTTCGGCAAGGGCGCTTACATCACGAAGGCAACCGCACAGCTCATGCGCGACTTCGGTTCTATCCAGTCTCCGCAGAACGCATTCCTTCTGAACGTCGGTCTCGAAACGTTACACCTCCGCATGCCGCGCCACTGCGAAAACGCTCTCGCTTGCGCCAAGTTCCTCAAGAACCACCCGAAGGTCGCTTGGGTTAACTACGCTGGCCTCGAAGGCGACAAGTACTATGAACTCGCTCAGAAGCAGTTCAAGGGCGGCCTCCCGTGCGGTGTCTTGACGTTCGGCATCAAGGGCGGTCGTGAAAAGTCCATCCAGTTCATGGATAGCCTCAAGATGATCTGCATCGTGACCC
>CAMJNF010000051.1 GCA_946407235.1 uncultured Fibrobacter sp.
TGCTGCCAACTACAAGGCCAAGGTTGCTAAGGTCATCAACGGCCTCGCTTAATTAGAATCTTTTACAGATTTTAAGCAAAATGAACCGATATGCAAGAGCATGTCGGTTAGTTTTGTTTGTTGAATTATTCCAAAAAGAGTGCTTGAAAAGCATTTTTTCGAGGGGGTTTCTTCCGCTTTTAGACGGTGAATTGTGATTTTTATTAAAAAAAGCCAAAAAATTAAAATTTTATTTTGATTATGCAACTTTTTTACTAGATTAAGTATTGGGTTTCAAGGAATTATAATGTCGTCTATTAATTTTGCTACAAGAGAAATTAGTTGTAAGGTCGTTTACTATGGTCCTGGTCTTAGTGGTAAAACCACGAACCTACAGGTAATCCATCAGAAGATGCCTCAGGACAAGCGTACTGATATGGTGTCGCTTGCAACTGAAGGTGATCGCACCTTGTTTTTTGACTTTTTGCCTCTGAACTTGGGCGATATTAAGGGCTTCAAGACTCGATTCCAACTTTACACGGTTCCTGGCCAGGTCTATTACAATAGCACGCGTAAACTCGTTCTTCGCGGTGTTGATGGAATTGTTTTCGTTGCGGATTCCCAACGTTCTCGTCAGGCTGAAAATCTGGAAAGCCTTCAGAATTTGCGTCAGAACTTGCTGGACTACGGCATGAACTTGGATGACATTCCGTTCGTAATCCAGTACAACAAGCGTGACATGGAAAATGTTTTCACGCTGGACGAGATGAACGAACAGCTCAATCCGGATAAGAAGGTCCAGTTCTTCCCGGCGACCGCACATAATGGCAAGGGTGTCGTGACGACGCTTAAGACAATTGCCATGCTGGTGATTGAAAAGTTTAACGTGAAACAGGGATTCTTGCGCAAAGCTGCTGGCAATGCAAGTGCTGCTGCTCCTGCTGCTTCTGAAGCTCCGGTTGAAAATGCCGAGGCGGGTAAACCTCAGGAAGAGGTTGCACCACCACCACCGCAGCAGCCGACGTCCCCGTTCCGCATGCCGTCGTTTGCCGCAAAGCCGCAGGTCAATGCAGCGAACTCTGGCGGTGCCGGTTCTGGCTTGTTCCAGAAGGGGGCTATGTCTTCGCCGTTTGCACGTCCGCGTGTGGCGACTGCCGTTCCCAGAATGCCGACTTTTGGCCGCCCCGTTGAAAAGCCAACGCAGGATGATGATGATGATGAAATTGTCTTGCGTCCATACAAGCCGAAAGACAAATAATTCTAAAATTTTTTTGTGGTGAAATATGAGCGATTATACGATTTATTCTGATGATGCTAATAAAGTACGTCGTTTGATGACGGCTTATCAGGCTAGCGTTAAATGCGAATATGTTGTTCTTTGCCATCGTGATGGAAATATTATTGCTGAAGTCGGTTCGCTTGGTTCCGACTTAGATGCGACCCCCCTTGCAGTTTTGAGTATTGCCGCATTCGATTCCTCTCGCCAGATTGGGATTATGCTCGGCGGTGAAAAGTTCCAGTCTGTTTCGTTTACTGGCGAGAACCGTTCTGTCTATATTTCCCCAGTTGACCAGTCCCTTTTGCTTGTCCAAGTGTTTAATGGCGGTAGGCTTCCGAACCGTATCGAAGACTTTAATCGCTTGCTGGTGGAAAAGTTGGAGGAAGCCGTTCCTGCATTTACGCAGAACACTAGCAGTCTTGTTCGCTAGGAGGTGCTTGTGGCTGGTCGGTTTCCGCCACTGAGAAACTTGAGAAAGACTACTGTTATTGCAATAGCCTTTTTTTTGGGTTTCTTCATTCATCGTGTAGTTACGATTTTTATTGATGACGAAGTTCATTTTACGGATAATTCCGATATAGAACTTTCTCCTGCCAATAGCGTTGTTTGCCGCCACATTGTCAACGGGGAACCATTTGGCGCCGACAGCGTGTTCGAAGAAAATACAAGGCTTTACGTTTTTTCGTCCATAACAAATGCTGCGCGTTACCAAGAGGACACGCTTGTCCATATTTGGTTTTTGGGAATTGATACGATTTTTGTGGAACATTGCAATCTCGCGGGTGATGTTTGCAGTTCGATGCTTGCTTCGGATTTGGTCGAACTTGGCGAATGGAGTGTCGATTTGGTGGCGGGCCGCAAGTTGCTTGCCAGTAGGCAATTCCGCGTGGTGACTCCGTCCCGGTAGTTTGTATGAGGTCTATTCCTTGTCTGGGCCTGCTGCTTGCCAGTTTAGCCTTTGCGTTGGATGTGGACTCGCTCCCTGTTTGGAACCCGGCAATTCTTGAAAAAAATACTTTAGAAAATGCACCGGAAACGGCGAATCTTTTAGCGACAACGGATGCGCCGGATTCTTCGCATGCCGAAATTGAAACGCATGGTTACAAAACTATGCAAGTGACGGTGGGTGATGGCGGTACGCAAGTTGATCAGGAACTTCGGCTTTCGATTCAGGGACGGCTTTCTGACAGCGTGTATATTGATGCTCTTTTGTCGGATGTGGACCGCAAGGCAGGTGACCAGACAACGGCAACGCTTCAAGAAGTGGACCAAATTTATTTTAGGGTAGAAGCGCCATTTGCAATGCTTCATTTGGGGGATTTTACCTGGGTAGATAATTCAATGGGGCTTACGTCATTTGCTCGCTCGACTCTTGGGGCAATGGCGACTTTGCGTTATCGCGGGACAAAAGTAAATGGTGAGGTGAGTGGTGCGTGGGGTACGGACGAAGTGACGCGCTATTCGCGTTCTTTTAGCGGTGTACAAGGGCAACGCACAGGGTATCATCTGGATGAAGCGGGAGGCTTTATTTCTGTGGTGCCGAATTCGGAAAAGGTTTGGTTGAATGGAGTAGAGCTTGTTCGTAATCGTGATTACGAGGTGAATTATGCGGGCGGTCTTTTGGATTTCAAGAATGGAATTATCCCAGGAACAGATGATGAAGTCCGTGTAGAATACGATGCCTACTTGAACGATGATATTTATACGATGTATGCGGCAAATGGAAGCGTACGTCATGAAAATGTTTTCTTTGATGTGTCTGGTTTCCATTTGGAAAATGATGTGGACCGTATGCGTAAGAGCTCGTTGGACAGCGCGGATTATGAACGTTTGAAAAATGATCGTGGGGATGCGCTGGACGGGTCTTTGTTGAATGAGTTGCACCGCCCGAAAATGGCCGAACGCTTGGGGGCGCGCTTACGCTTGCAGGCGGAACACCGCTTTTATGCCGATGTGGAACTTGGGCTCAACCGCATGGATTCGAATACAGTTTCCAAGAATGTAGGCGGGCCGAGCGGTCGCGCATTTAGATGGTATGTGACAACAGACTCGACGCAGAACATGCAAATGTTCCCTGTGGCGTTGTCGGTCTACGGAAATTTTGTTCAAAATGGATTTGCAATTTCTGATTTTAGCGGGAGCGACCGCGATTGGAATGCCTATTTGTTGCGCAATGAATGGGACTTGGACAGTGCGCTTTTGAATGGCGACTTGCGTCATGATGAACTGGCGCTTCGTATCCGGTTGGGCAAGGATTGGTTTGGTTCGGTGGAATGGGGCTACCGTCGTGGCGAGAATGAACGCTGGAATTCATCGCGGTCGAAAATTTCTTTGGTGCATCGCAGTTTGGATGCTTCGAGTGAAATTGTGGCCTCGTATGTGGCAAGTTCTCAAGAGGCCGAGCAAAAGCGGTTCCAAGGGGCGTTTACGTCAGAATTCTTGCGCGGATTTTTTAGGCCATTTGGCAGTAGCGATGTTCGATATACGGTGCGGGATTCGTTAGGCCATAAGGTTGAACGCGGGTATGCAAAAACGGCGTTTGGCGCCACGTTGAATGATGATTTGTGGAATGTGAAGGAATCGGTAGGGACGCTTGTCGTGCGCAAACATGATATGACGGGGCAAAAAGGCGAGAGGCGTTCCCGCGACGATGATTGGCGCGATTCCGTAAATTCTGTGACGTGGACGCAATCGGCGGATGCGAATTTCCGTAATTTCAACTTGACACATTTGTTGCAATATTCGCATGCCGTGACGGATTCTTTGGGAGCCTCTGATTCCTGGGTGGGCGATTTGGTGACGAATTTTGGCAACGATGACATGGGGGTGCAAGGCTCTGTCACGTATCAGTTTGGAATGACTTCGGAGCAAACTTACTCCGCAATTTACAAGGCGGTTGCGAAAGGAACTGGTGATGTTCGTTATGATAGCTTGACTGGTTCCTTTATTGAGGGGGTCGATAATGGTGATTTTGTTTATGAGGGCATGGGCCGCAATGATTCTGTGGGGGCCGTTCTTTCGTCAAATGCGTTGTTTGAAGCTTCGCTAGAATGGAATCCTGGAGTTTCGCTTGGGATTACGCATGGCCTTTTGCGCGATATTACGCTTAGTGCGACGTACCATTCCGAAGCCGAAGATACAACGGGGAACAAGATTTATTTCCCGCCTGTAGTGCCTGCAGGGTTAAAGACTGTAACGGCTGGAACTGTTTCTTGGGAGGCGAATATCTTGTGGGATCATCCGTCGGGCTTGTCTGCATCGTACAATCCAAGCGCAAATTACGAAAAGAAAATGTCTTCGATTGGGTATTATCAAGATATCTTTGATCATAAATTTTCGGCTGGTTTTAAAATTAACGAAGACCATTACGTTTCCTTGGAAAATACTTTGGAAAAAGTCCATTTGACGGCGCTTCAAAAATTGGATTGGAATATTTGGGAAATCTCGGGGCGCTATATATGGAAATTGCCGGCAGGATTTAGCTTTGAACCTCGCATTCGTTATAGGGAAGGCTCAGGCGAGGATGATGTAAAAGTGTCTTTTGGGGCGCATCTTTGGGAAGAGGAATTGCGTGTAGGTTATGAAAGGGAAGGCTCCGTAGATGGTCATATTTCGTTTGCGTCTATACAAATGGACCGTCATGACGGTAATATTCCGTACCAGATGATGTCTGGTTTTGGCGATGGCGTTACTTACAGATTGGAAACGATGGTGTCGGTGAATGTGAATGATTTCTTGTCACTTTCGCTCCGTTATATTTTGCGTTTTGGCGATGCTGAAGAAAATGTGTTCCAAAAATTGTCGAGCGAGGCGAAGGCGTATTTCTAGTATGAAGTTGTGGTGGCGAAATATTTGGTGCGTTGTGACTGTGCTCTTGTTGGGGGCGGTTTTGAGCCGTGCGTCCGAGTGCCGTATAGAACGCATCGAATGGGTGGGCGATTACAGCGAGTTTGAAGAGCTTTCGATGAATGCCGTTGTCGGGATGCCTTGCGATTCTTGGTACGGAACAAAGCAAAAACTTTTGCGCTATTACGAAGATCGTGGTTTCTTGGGCGCGAAGCTGGATGTGAATGTCGACAGTGCGGGAGTGGCTCATTGCAAGTTTGAACGCGGAAGTGCGTGGGTGTGGGCGGAACCTGAAAATTTTGATTCCTCGGCTACGGATATAAATGTTTTTAGACAGCTGACTGGGCTTGAAATTGGCGATAAAGTTTCTCTTTCGGATTTGGAACGCTCTGAAAGCAAAATGGCCCGAATTGGATATTACGAAAAAACAGCGGATGTTCGATTGTTCCGCGATCCAGTGCGAAATCGCGTTGTCCCGGTGTATTCTATGCGGGCGGTCCCGATTTCTGCGGCGGAAGGTTTTCTCACGTATTCGAGCGATGAAAAAGTCTGGGAAGGCAAAGTGAATCTGGCTCTGTTCAACATATTGGGAACGGGGCGCGATTTGCAGTTGGAAGGCTATTCGCAAAAGGATTCTCGACGGATTGAAGGCGCGTATCGCGAACGCTTTATCTTCGGGACAGCCTGGGATGTGCTTGTTCGGGGATTTTTTGAGGACGATTCTTTGTCACGCGATTCTCGATTGGAACTTGGCGTGTCGCGGAACATCGGCTTTAATTTTGAAGTTTCTGCGTTTGTGGGAATTGGCAATGACGAGAAAAGCTCTTCATTTGAACTTTCGTATGTTTCGTTAGACCGCCGCATGTTGCCACGTCGAGGATCTTCGTTGGATGTGTCGCTCGCGTGGATGATTGACCGCCCGGATTCGCTCGATAGCTATTTGCGTATGGAAGCGGCTCTTGTGCATTATGTACCGCTGTACAGGAATTTTATCGTGCGGTATTCGGCGGCTGCAGGAACGCTGTTGCCTTCGGGGGGCTCTTTTGCCCGTGAAGATTTATTTGCTTTGGGCGGCATCAATTCGTTCAAGGGGATGATGTATGGCTTTATGCGGACCCGTGCATACGGTTTTTCGCAGGCGGCGCTGCTATGGCAAGACGGTTACGATTTGTCGATTGAACTGTTTTACCAGCCGGGACTTTACAGGCGGATGCGACCGTTTCATGGTTGGGCTCGCGAGCACGATTATGGCATTGGCTTTACGCAGTACCGCAAGTCGTGGAGCTTTAGCATTTACTATGCACTTAGGAATGGGTGCGACTATCTAGACGGTGTGCTTGGCTTTGGCGCGAAAACGCTCTTTTAATTCGGAGTTAGGAAGTATGAATTAGGACTAATGCATAGGGCGAGTGAAGCAGGATTGCTTGCAAGCCTATTTCCGAGCCCAGCATTAGGTACTTGAGTAAAACGAAAGTACAGTTGTTTAATTTGGCGGCTTCGCCGCGATTATTCAAATTCCGAATTCCGAAATCCTAATTCCTAATTATTTAGCGGCTTTGCCGCGATTATTGAAACCCTAACCACTAACCACTGTCTACTGTCTACCGTCTACTGCCAACTACAACTTCGGGACGCGGACTTTATCGCCGGCGTTCAGGTGTTCGAGCATGACGCCCGGATTCACGGATTGGAGTGCCGAAAGCACGTAAAAGCGGGGGAGGTTCTGCGTGCCTGCGCCGTACGTTCTCTTGAGAAGTTTGAACAGGTCTTCGCCTTCGTTTGCGGTAACGACCTTGTAAAGGCTCTTGTTGGACGGGTCGGACTGGAGTGCCGAGAGTGCGTTCGAGAACTTTCCGATGAAATTTTCTGCATTGTTGCTTGGTTTGGCGACCTCTGCGCTAGGCTTGCCCGGTTTTGCTGATTTGCCTTTGTTCATGCCCGGTTTTTTGGACGTATTCTTGGAACCCGTAACCGATGGCGGGAGTTGGAACGTCGGCGCCTTGAAGGCGTTCATCTTCAGGCTTACGTCAGCCGTATCTTTGCCCTTTTTGACTGGCTCGAGCCGTAAAATGGAGTCCAGCGAGGCTATGTAATTGCTATCCGGCCACTCTTCTAGAACCATGCGTTTATCGACCTCGATGATTTTGACTGTCGGATGGTCGTTTTCACATGCGATTAAGAGCAAAGAACAGAGCAACAATAAAGATTTCATGCTATAAAAATACTAAAAATGAGGCTCACGCTTGCCAAAATCGCGAAAAACAACTAAATTTTAGCTCTCAACAATTACTTCACAGGAAGTTTTATAATGAAAGAAGGTATCCACCCTAATTATCAACCGGTCGTGTTCGTCGATGCGAATACGGGTAAAGAATACATCACCCGCTCCACGAAGTCTTCCGCCGAAAAGAAGACTATCGATGGTGTTGAATATAGCGTAATTTCCTTGGAAATTACGGCTGATACCCATCCGTTCTGGACGGGCAAGCAGCATCGCGTGGATACGGCTGGCCGTATCGACAGCTTCAACAAGCGCTATGGCGGCGGTGCTAACATCACCTCTGCAAAGCGTAAGACTCGCAAGGCTGCACCGGTCAAGACTGAAGAAGAAGCCTAATCTTCTTAAAGTTTGGGGCCTCCCTAATTTAGGGAGGCTTTTGTCTTATTAACCCTAGAGGACGCAAAATGAAAAATAAACTTAGCATTTGTGCCGCTGCCCTTATTGCTCTTGCAATGACGGCTTGCGATAACGGTAAGACTGGTACTATTGAAGGTGAAGTTCGTGATGCTTTCACCGATAAGCCGTTGGAAATGCCGACTGTCGGTATGGACTCCACGATTTACACCACTCTTTCCAAGAAGTACGAATTTAATCAGGAACTCCGTAAGGGTAAGTTCAAGTTTGTCAAGGTCCCGGTTGGCACCTATAGAGTTTATGCTGGTCGTTCCAAGTATGTGAAGACCCGTATGAAGATTGAAACGACGGAACAGAATCCGAACGCTTCTCTCATTCTTTACATCTACAGCGCCCAGGTTGATCCGGGTCTGTACCAGGGTACTAAGGAAGGCCCGCTCAAGATCGATAACAAGTGGGTTGTCTATTCTACGAACTGCAACGAATCCATCGCTGGTTATCGTTTGACGATGCCGCAGCAGCAAGCTGGTGATGCTAAAGCAAGCCTTGCTGAAAAGATTGGCGTTAAGAAAAAGGGCAAGAAGAAGGCAAAGAAGGCCGCTCCGGCCGCTGTTACTTCTGCTGTAACGAACCTCCCGGATCCGCGCGTCATCGAAGGCAAGCTCGAAGTGTTCTACCACAACTCTTCTTCTGTGTCTACAGCTATTGTCGCCAAGACTTATCCGGCTGTTGTCGCTCCAATCGCTTCTCACAAGGACTGCAAGGGCTTTGGCGAAGGCGAAACGAAGGGCGTGTTCCCGGTTAAGGACAAGGGCACCGATCTCAAGGTCGAATACGTTGCCGAAAACCTCTTCAAGATTACTGGCAACCTCCCGAAGGGCAAGCAGATTATTCAGCTCTCCCAGGATGGTAAGACTCTCCAGACTTACTACTTCGAAGCCAAGTAATTCTTGAATTTCGATAGAAACTGAAAAACGCATGGTCGATTGACCATGCGTTTGTTGTATGAGATGAAAACAAAGGTTGAATAAATTATTCGGCTTTTTTAGCCTGAGAAATTATAAGCAAGTCGTAGATTGCTCTGAATTCGGACTCGGTGTACACGTGACCGTCATCGCATCTGTACTTCTTTTTCTTGTAGGTTGGTGTTCCGTATTTTACGGCAGGGAGTAAGTCTGTATCGATGCAAGTGACTCCGTCACGGCATTTTACAAGATAGTTCCCTTCTTTCTGTACGCAAATAACTTTGGAAGGTACACCGTACAAGGCAATGGCGCCGCCGAAGTCGGAAGTGTCGTTGACTACCGGATTTTGAACATCCTTCGCTAAAGAAGAAATGGAAGACATTTCCGTTGCATCCATCGAGAGGTCGCTCGAAGACGGTGCAACTGCGTCTGGAGTGGAATTACAGCTATTCCAGAATAAACTGGACAAGGCAAGTAATAGTTTTTGCCAGTGTTTAGATTTCATTTTTATAACTCCTTGGAAAATTGTATATAAATTATATGTAAATACGAGTAAATTTTCAATATGTTTGTCGTAATTTTTTTTATAACGTTTGTTTTTATTAACAAAAAAACTCGGATAAATAGTCCGAGTTCTAAAATAACTGCTTTTATGTTTCGCTTTCCAGGGAACGTTACGCTCCAGCGGCTTCTAGCCTTTTCACGTGGCAGTAAGCCAATTCTTTAGTTTTCTCGTCGCGGAGGTGCAGACTGGAGCCTTCGCAGTAGCGCCAGTATTTGCAGGTTTTGCATTCTCCAATTTTAGCCCAATTACGGTCGCGCATGATTTGGTAGCGGTTCTGCCAAACGTCCCAGATGTCATCCTTGTAGATGTTGCCTTGGATGTAGTCTCCGCGGAGGCTCGGGCATGCCGAAATGCTCCCGTCGCAAAGAACCGAGGATATATTCACGCCGGCCCAGCAGAAGAATGGACTGTTGCGCACGACTTTCTCGTAATCTCCGAGGAAACCTTCGCAGTCGTAGTTCACGTTGATGACTTTCAGAGCTTTTGCTTGGCGGATGAACTCGAATACCTGTCGGAATTCTTCGTTTGAAAGCTGGAATAGCGGGTTGCCTTTGGCGCGTCCCTTGGGGAAAACGTTTGAAACGCGCCAGCGCTTGACCCCGAGATTCACGAGCAAATCCAAAATGCGGGGGAGTTCGCTCAAGTTTTTGCGGTTTACGCATGTCATTACGTCGAAGACGAGATCTTCGGTGTGGGCGGCCATGCTGATGGCTCGGATGGCTCGTTCAAAGCTATGTGGATTGCCTCGGAAATGATTATGATTCTCTTCGAGTCCGTCAAGGCTGATGGTCAATGTCTTGAGGCCAGCGTTCAAAAGCTTTGTGTAGCGTTCGGGCGTCATGGCAAGTCCGTTTGTGACCATGCCCCATGGATAACCGCGTTTTTTGATTTCTTGTCCGCATTCTTCGAGGTCAGCACGCATCAACGGTTCGCCACCAGTAATAACGACTGTAAAGTTGTTGGGGTCGATGTGCGGGGCGAGCTTGTCGAGTACCGCCATGAAATCTTCGCGGGGCATATCGGGGATTGCATCCTTGACGCAATCGCTACCGCAGTGCAGGCAGTGCAAATTGCAGCGGAGCGTGCATTCCCAGAAAAAGTAAGTTAGCGGATGTGCCTTGATTTCGTTGTGGCGATAAAGACGAAAAGCTTCGAGAGCAAGTTTCTTTTTGAGTCCGAGTTTCATAACAATAAAGGTTTCGAATTCGTTCGTTACATATAATATATTTAAATCCAAAAGAAATTTCAATTCTTTTGGATGTAATTATTTTCTATGTAAAATTTTAATGTCTTTTAAATTCGGGAAAAAAGAGCCGTGTTTATCGTTATGCCCCAGCAGCCTCTAATCGTTGAACATGGCAGTAGGCTAATTCCTTAGTCTTCTCGTCTCTGAGATGGAGGCTGGAGCCTTCGCAGTAGCGCCAGTATTTGCACGTCTTGCAGTCACCGATTTTTGCCCAGCTGCGATCGCGCATGACTTGGTAGCGGTTCTGCCATACTTCCCAAAGGTCATCTTTGTAGATGTTGCCTTGGATGTAGTCGCCGCGGAGGCTCGGGCAAGCGGAAATGCTTCCATCGCAAAGCACAGAAGAGACGTTCACGCCGGCACGGCAGAAGAACGGGTAATTGCGGGCATCCTTTTCGTAACTGCCGAGGAAGCCTTCGCAGCCATAGTTCACATTGATGACGTTCAGCTTTTTCACTTCGCGGATAAAGTCGAAAACCTGGCGGAATTCCTGGTTCGTCATCTGGAACAGCGGATTGTCCTTGGCGCGACCCTTCGGGAATACTGTCGCGACACGCCAACGCTTCACGCCGATTTTCAGGAGCAAGTCGAGAATTTTCGGGAGTTCCTTGAGGTTCTCGCGGTTCACGCAGGTCATCACATCGAAGGTGAGACCTTCGGTGTGGGCTGCCATGTCGATGGCGCGCAGCGCTCTTTCAAAGCTATGCGGATCGCCACGGAAATGGTTGTGGTTTGCTTCGAGACCATCGAGGCTGATTGTGAGCGAGCGGAGCCCTGCGTTCAAGAGGCGGGTGTAGCGTTCGGGAGTCATTGCAAGTCCGTTCGTGACCATGCCCCAGGGGTAGCCGCGTTTCTTGATTTCTTGGCCGCATTCTTCGAGGTCTGGGCGCATCAGCGGTTCGCCGCCGGTAATCACTACGATAAAGTGCTTTGGGTCGATGTGCGGGGCTAGCTTGTCGAGCACAGCCATAAAGTCTTCGCGGGGCATGTCGGGGATGGCGTCCTTGACGCAGTCGCTACCGCAGTGCAGACAGTGCAAGTTGCAGCGGAGCGTGCATTCCCAGAAAAAGTAAGTGAGCGGGTGAGCCTTGATTTCGTTGTGGCGGTAAAGGCGATAAGCTTCAAGAGCGAGTTTCTTTTTAAGAGAAAGTTTCATAGATGTTTTAGATGGTAGGTAAAAGGTAGGGGCGAAATTTTAAGTGTTGTGGTTAATGATTAAATTTATAAGTTTTTTTTAGAAATTTCTTTTCTGTATAAAATATTTTATATCAAATTCTTCTGTGGTGTAAGAGATGCTTTGGCCTTGTTTATCTGAACAGTAGATCTTGCTATCGCATTCTGGAGTTTGGTGGCATTCAAATCCGTCATCACAATTGAAGTTATTATTGGTTGTCGTGGAATGTCCGCACTCGATGGTGTCGTAAGTATATGATTGAAGTGTACACGCTATGGGTTCGTTGCCCGTTGATGGATTGTTGCTTGACGAATCATCGCTGCAACCACTCCAGAATAGAGCAGCTGTTGCAAGTGCGAATTTTTTCCAGTGCTTGTTGAACATTAATAACCGTTTTTCGTGTAATATTTTTTATCGAATTCGTTTTTGGAGTAGGTGACTTTTTCCCCTTGCTTGTTGGTGCAATCCATATTGGTTTCGCCTGCGGTTCTGTGGCAAGTGACACCGTCGTTGCATGTGTATTTATAAGTGCATTTTGAATCTACGCCATATTCGGGGCACATGGCATCAAAATCGCAAATAGTCAAGTCTGTGTTGGGATTTGATGTTGCAAGGCACTTTTTAACGTTTTGTTCGATTTCTTTCAGCTTGTCTTCGTAAATCTTTTGGCATTCTTCGTCTAATGCGGGCTTGTTCTTTTCCCATTCCTCTTTCATTTTTAGATAATTGAGGTATTCTTGTGTTGGGCGTGTTGTGCCGTCACTGCAAACTTCGTCTTTGGGGAACACATTCGGGGCGCCATATAGTGCAACAAACATGTCGAGTTCCATGCGCAATTGGGCGAGACATTGCGGAATTGTTTGCATTGTTTGTTGGATACTGTCAATTTTTTCAACTCCGGCGTGTTTTGCACGTTCTTCGGCGCCCATCTTGGCGATATCTGCAGAATAGGAGGGCGGGTAGTACGATACGACCGAATCCCCGGGTGTGCATGTCACTTCGCCGGAACTGGAACTTGTTGACTCGGAACTTGACGATGCAACTTTTTCGCTGGAACTGGATTCGCCAACGTTGCTGGAGCTAGACGCATTAATCATGGACGAACTGCTTACCGCTTCTGAACTTGACGAGAGTACAGTTTCTGCGGATGAACTGCTTAGTTCGGGCTCGCCACAACCTTCTGGCGGGCAGTACACGCCGTACAAGGGCTGTGCGGCGTCTTCGTAATGACAGCTCGCCCAGAAAAAGGCGGTTGTCGTGAGAAGTATCTTTTTCCAGTGTTTGCGAATATTCATATTTCGTTCTCTATATAATATCTGTTTTTAAAGTCTTTTTCGTTGATTGAAAAATCTTTGTCTTGTTTGTCTGAGCATTTTAGAGTGGTATCGTCCTCATATGCCCAACAAGAAACGTCATCTTCACAACGATAATATTTGGAGCATGCGGGTGCCGGTTGGAAGGTACAGTTTTGACCGTTATCGTTCGGATGAAGGCCGTCATCACAATAATAGCCAGCGACCCCGTAATCGGGACAGCTTATAGTAAGTGTGCATGCTGTAGGTTCGTTACTAGAAGACGAATTGTCTTTGCAACCGCCCCAGAAAAAGGCGGTCAGTGCGAGTGCAATTTTTTTCCAGTGCTTGTAGAACATAGTGCTTTTGAGATTGCCGTTACGCGAATTTGATGGGTGGTGTGGCTAGTGCTTTTCGATGTGGTAGAATATATTGAAGTCTTGATTACTATATGTTTTCCCGTCGCTACAGGTATATTTTGTTTGTATGGATGAAAGCAGACTATAATCAACGCATCCATCCTCATTGCATACGGAAGGTGGGTTATGTTCAGAATTTACTTGAGCTGTTGCTTCGGTGCATGTATTGTTAAGACATTGGTATTTTTTACAAGATATTGGAATGATTTGGTTCGTGTAATCTGGACTTTTGCTGCTAAACAGGGCGTTAAAATCACAGGTGGCAGCAGAATCGATTAAATCGCATGGTGTTGGCGGTGCATATATTGCAGAAAAGCTGCTGTAGCCCAAAGCTTCTGTGCTAGAACTGGATTTTTCGATGCTGCTTGAGCTTGCAACCTCCGAACTTGACGAAGACTCGGTTTCGTTGGAGCTGCTTTCGATTTCCGGTGTGGTGCAGCCTTCCGGCGGACAGTATACCCCATACAAAGGCTGGGCATCGTCTTCGTAGTGACAGCTAGTCCAGAAAAAGGCGGTAGCCGTGAGCAGAATTTTTTTCCAGTGCTTGTAGAACATTATCTCTTTTCCGGGCATTCTATAACGGGTAAACATTCTTGAACTTGTTCTTCGACTTTGGTCGTTAAATTGAAGACTGTCTGTTCATAGCAAATGTCGGGCCCGCTATATTTACAGTTGGTGATCCCGCCACATGGTTCGTCCAAGAGTGGGGCTTCTATATTCAGATTTTTGCGGGGTATTTCTTTTTTTATCTCTGGATCGGTGTAATACAAACTTGGATGCCTTAAGTATTTAATGTCATTGTTGCAATCGATGATGTCAAATGTTTTACCCGATTTCGTTATCATGGTGTCGTTATAACATTGGATAGCTCCGATACATCCATAACCGGCAACGGGATCGTCCTTGGCGTCGCAGCCGCCCCAAATTAAAGTGAGGCATGAAAGAAAAAGAAATTTTAAGAATTTGTAGATCATTCTAGTTTTTGTATCCTATTCTCTGTCCCGGAACTGAGTCTGGAGTGATGGTGTTATTCTTCGGTTGTCTCGGAATTCAAGCAGTCATTGATTTTCTTGTCTTGTTTTTCGGATTCTTCTTTGTAAAATTCTTTGTATTTTTCGTCGTATTGAGGCTTTTTCTTTATCTGTTCTTCATCAAACGCTTGCTGCTCAAGGTATGATTCTGTTGGACGTGTTGTGCCGTCACTGCACTTGTATTGCGATGGAATGGGGGTGCCTGGTGATCCGTATAAAACGACAAAACTTTCTACTAGAGAATCCCGCATGTCTTCAAGGCATTTGGGAGCGTCTTTAGACTTAAAGCGGTCGCGGATGATTTCCGAGATTTTAGAAGAAGCTTCTCTTTTGGCTTGATATGTAGCGTTAGACTTTGCTTGGCTTTCTGTGTAGCGTTCGGTTCTGTTCTTGTAAAAGAATGAATTCCCGTCGATTATGCATGTTACGTCAGCGGAACTCGAACTTTCTCCTGCTGAACTGGACTCGGAGCTGGAGGAGTTCTTGTAGATTTTTCTGAAGTGGTTTTCGTCGTAGGTGTAACCATTGTCGCATTCGTAAGATTTTGCGTGGTAATACGGAATGCCGTAATCGAGGCAAACTTGTGTAAGTTCGCCGTTTATAGTGTCGGTAATGCAACCGCCATTGTAATTGGGATCTTTGACGATGGTTTGTTTTTCGGTGCAGGTATATCCGTTTTCGCAAGTGAACGTAGCATCGCTTTCGGAGGTGACTTCGCAATACATTTGCGGCACGCCGTAGGCTGGCATAGGCATAGGCTCGGAACTGCTTGATATATTATCTACGCTGCTGGAGCTTGGGCCTTGTGTTATAGAACTGCTGGAAAACTGTGGAGGGGCTCCGTAAAGAGGTGGTTCTGTGGTGGTGCCGACTTCACAACTTGCCCAAAAAAATCCGGTCAATGCAAGTGAAATTCTTTTCCAGTGTTTGTAAAACATTTTTAACTTCTCCCGTCCAGAGTGGGGTCATTTTTCATAAATATATACAAAATAAAGTCCAAAGGGATTTCTTTGCATCAATAAGGGCCTTGCCGAGAAACGATTTTGTTGCATCTGTTGCATATAGCCCGCACCCCTCGAAGTTGAACAGAATTTAACTTAAAGTCGAGCTAGGTTTTTCTGAATAAATTTTATATTTAATCTACTATGAAAAAAGAAACGTTAGGAAGGGATGGCGTGAAACCGAAAACTTTGCGTCAGTCCTTTATGGATTGGAAGGTTTCCCTTCATTGGGATAAACCTCAGAATATTATGTTGGCGGTTACGCTGCTTGTGCTCGTGTCCGCATTCCTTATCTTTAACAATTTATCCGTGTCGTATGCGCGCCATTGGGATATCCAGTGGGGGTATTACTCGATTCTCGTCACGTTCTTGCTGTTGGTGGCGGGCATTGTTGTCAATGCTCCGTTTGTCGCAAAGCATGTGAAGGAATTCTTGCCGAGCGGAAAGAGCTTTTGCGGGCTTGCGCTTTTGCTCATCGTGTTCTCCGTGTTCATATTCGGGAACATCGGCAATACGCACCG